>JASFFF010000194.1:0-7221 GCA_050124445.1 Desulfosarcina sp. | reverse complement strand
CGCCAAACGGGTCGCGTTGGCGCTGTTACCGCCGTTGACCTTAATTTTGTTAGTGCTCGGCTCCATCATTCTGGGCGTGGCCACGGTCAACCAGGCCGGTGCAGTGGGGGCCATTGGTGCCATGATTATGGGGGGGTATCGTCTTGTCGAAGGTCAGCGCAACGCCTATTACCCTGCCATTTTAGCGGTTGCCTCAACCGTTGTCATTGCCATCATACTCACCTTTTATGACTTGAACGTCAAGAGTATCAAGGAGGGGGACGCCATCGGCCTCTTCATGGCTACGGTTGCTGTCACCGGACTGTTGATTGCCGTGGCCTGGAGTACCTGGCGCATATATAAAATTGAAGATACCCTCAACTCGGTTATGGTTGAAACGGCCAAAACGACATCCATGGTCTTTATCATTCTGCTTGGGGCGGCCATGTTGACCTCTGCCTTTCGTGGTTTTGGCGGGGAAGAACTGGTCAAGCATTTTTTAACCAATCTGGAAGGCGGCTTTTGGGTTCAATTTATCGTCGTCATGGCGGTGATGTTTGTTCTCGGGTTTTTCCTTGATTTTCTTGAAATTGCGGTTGTTGTCGTTCCGATCGTTGCGCCCATTCTGCTGGCCGACCCTGGTGCCAATGTAACCGCCGTGTGGTTCGGCGTGATGGTCGGTCTCAATATTCAGACCTCATTTCTGACGCCACCCTTTGGTTTCTCTCTGTTTTACCTGCGTGGTGTTGCACCCGCCATCGTCAAGACCCTGCATATTTACCGTGGGTCTGTTCCCTTTATCGGATTGCAGTTGGTTGCATTGGTGATTGTTGCGCTTTCGCCCGCTATGGTGAACTACCTGCCCACACGGATTTCTCTCTCTGCTGAAACAGCGCCACCACCGATCAATCCGCGTCTGCAGTACTGTATAGAAGAATACCTCTTTGATTATTACAACAACCACGCAGAGCACCTGGATTTCACTGTGTTACCGGAAAAAAGACAGAAAGCGTTAAACGAGAGCCTGGATCGAACCGTCAATACGTTCGATTTAGCCGCCAAGGTTCGCGTGGCTGAAGACAATCGTATCGGCTATTCAGCTGAATACCGTCCACAGCATAAACATGTTCGCAGTTTGCAGTCAGAAATCCGAATTCTCAAGCTTGAAGCTGATGAATTAAAACAGGATTTGATGAGAACTTCTCGGAGCGATTCTCCAGACAGGGATGAACTCGACCGAATTGAAGCGAAAATAGAGAAAACAGAGACGGATATGGCAGCGCTTCAAAAACAGATTCCCGAGAGCTGGGCTGGCGTCAACAAACGGTATACGGAACTGGAAAAGGCTGAAAATCAAGCGCGTCGAAACTACCGCAACAACGTCGACCGAGCTTATGAAACCATTGTGGAGTTGCGAGCGGTCATCGATGGGGCAGATGCGCTGGCGGGTCTCGAGCAGCAACTAACCGCCCTCGAAGCCGCGATTGTCAATGAGTCGGCTGAAGTGGCCATGGAACGGATCAAGCAATCCGAAAGGGCGCTGGGCAAGGTTGCCGGTACCAGCCCGATCAAGTCCACGCTTTCAAAAGCGCGCAGGGCGCTCAAAGGGAAAAAACCCAAACCGGAAAAGGCCGTTGCGTCTTTGAGGGAGGGTTTAGCGTTATATGCCGCTGAAGTCGAGTGGCGCCGTCGCGCAGCAGTTGAAATCGCCCCTGCGCTTGCTTCCTATGATGATGCCATCAAGAATTCCATCGGTCTTCGGTTGCAACGGCGGATGACGACCGATCAGGTCAAGGCTGTTGCCAGTTGCATGTCGATCCACCGCGATTTCTCACTGCAATTTTAATCACCAACTGCCAATCGCCGTTGATCGATGGCCAAGGGTGACTTTCAAATCAGTAGATCAAGAAAATCAATGCGCGCACCATGATTAAGCGATCAAAACAGAACCAGCGCCAATTTCCCCGACGGACGGCGTTTATCATCGCCAAGTATACGGTCAAAGAGGGAACGTTTCGGGATATCATTAAAAATATAGGCGCCACGGGCATTTATATCGGCACCTCTCGGGGGATATCACAGGGCCAGTCCATCGAGCTCCAGTTTCCGGTTTTCGAGTTTGATAACCAGATGCAGGTCAAGGGGACGGTGGTGCGAAGTACCCAGAAGGGCTTTTCCGTGGTTTTCGATGCACCCATCGAAGGCCTGATCTGCAAAGAGGGGCATTTCCCCGAAATCGTGCACGAAAGCAATCGCTGAAAAAGCCCTCAATAGTACAGCACCATCTTACCCGTTTGGATGGCGATGCGCTTGATGCCCGTGGGTAATTGAACCCATGAATCAAGGCTTGCCGAATCACCACCGCAGTAGCGGACCGCCGTGTCGAGTACAAAATTGAACACCTGGGGTTTAACACGCCTGCCATTTAAATGGGCGGAAATCAGATCCAGACGGCCCTCTCCAGCCTGGGTGATCAGTATGCCCTTGACCTTAAAAATCAAATTCTCGCCGAGTATTGCATCCAGCGCCAACTGTTGCGCATCGAAACTGAGCGTCCCCTGGACATGGTTGTTGGCCAGCAGTTCAATCTCGAATCGGTCGATTACCGGTTTTTCCTGTCGCTCCAAGCGGTAGGCGATATAGGCGTTCAATTCCTGCTGGGTCACATCCACCGCACGGCCGCCGCCTGCCGTTGGCAACTGCTGTTCGATGCGTTTCAGCGCACCCTGAACCTTGAAGGCGTCTTGCCTTGACTGATCGGCCCCGCCGGGCAGGACCAACACCAGGCATATAAGCACCAACCATCCAATCCGGTCTAACTGGGTGCGCTTCATCGCCAGCATGTCTATTTCCCACGATCGCTTGATCCCATCAGGATTACCGCCGCTGACTCAACAATAGGCTTGCGATTGAGCCATCGCTGCCAGCCGCAGTCATACGTTTACCAGATTGGTGGCTGCTTCACAATTGATTGGTTGTCTGCCAACCGGTTGCGTTACACCCGGTCACAACCGCAACCATTAAGGCATTGACGTGCTTTTGCCTATCCGACCCTTGGCCGGAAAGGCGGGCCACCCACCACACGGGTTGTCGTTGACCCTCAAGCAGACACCAAGCGATCTCAGTCGGCAAAAAGGGTTGAGTTCCTTTTCGATCGTGTTACAAATGGCGCCACGGGCATGCCGGTTCCAGGAGATAAAGACGGGCCATGACAGATTTCTACATGAAGATGCGCCAGTATAGAAACCTGCTGAAATCGGTAATGCATGCCGACGCCATTGCTCTGCGCCGGAAATTGGACCGGTTGGCGAGAACACGAAAAAAATTGTCAAATGAAGCCTCACAGCGTAAACTGGCTGAACTCTCCCAGCGGATCCATGCTGCGGTCGCCAGGCGGCAGCGGCGCATACACGCGCTACCCCGCTGTACCGATTTACCCTATCTACCCATTACCAAGGCCAAAGCGGCCATCGTCGACAGCATCCGCATTCACCCGGTGACCATCATTTCCGGTGAGACCGGTTCGGGTAAGACCACCCAGATTCCCAAATACTGCCTGGCCGCCGGGCGCGGTCTCGACGGAAAAATTGCCTGCACCCAACCGCGGCGTATCGCCGCTACCACGGTGGCCGCCCGTATTGCCGAGGAGTTGGGTGAACCATTGGGCCAATCGGTGGGTTATAAAATTCGTTTTCAGGACAAAACCGACCCCGATGCATACATCAAAGTGGTTACCGACGGAATTCTGTTGGCCGAGACCCAGAGCGATGCATGGCTCAACGAATACGACACCATCATTGTGGATGAGGCCCACGAGCGTAGCCTGAACATCGACTTTGTGCTCGGTATCCTGAAAAAGCTGATCGGCAAGCGCGACAACCTGAAGTTGATTATTACCTCGGCAACCATCGACACCGAGAAATTTTCACAGGCATTCGATGGTGCCCCGGTCATCGACGTTTCCGGACGGCTGTACCCGGTAGAGACACGCTATTTTTACAGCCAGGACGACCCTCAGGACAATGAGGATCGCAGCCCTGTCGAATCGGCGGCATTGGCCGTGGAGCAACTGGTGTCCCGCCGAACCCGGGGCGATATTCTGGTTTTCATGCCCACCGAACAGGATATCCGGGAGACTTGCGAGATACTGGCCGGGCGCCATTTTCCGCGAACCATAATCTTGCCCCTTTTTGCCCGGCTCAGCGCTGCAGAGCAGCGCAGGGTGTTTGCCGGCACTGCTTCCCGAAAGATCATTGTGGCCACCAATGTGGCCGAAACCTCCATCACCATACCCGGCATCAGGTACGTGGTGGACACCGGTTTGGCCCGCATATCCCACTACGTGCCTCGCTCGCGGACCACTGCGCTGCCCGTGGTGCCCATCTCAAGAAGCAGTGCCGACCAGCGTAAAGGACGCTGTGGTCGCGTGCAAAACGGCGTGTGTGTGCGCCTGTACACGGAGGCGGATTATGACAACCGGCCCCTGTTCACCCAACCGGAAATCCTGCGGTCCAATCTGGCCGAAGTCATCTTGCGCATGATCGCGCTTAAATTGGGGGATATCGATCAATTTCCGTTTATCGACCGGCCGGCCGACAAAAGCGTCCGGGACGGGTTTAAACTCTTGCTTGAACTGGGTGCTATCGATCGGCGGACGGCCATGCCCGGGGGGCAACCGGCCTACCGGCTGACGCGAAACGGTCGCACCATGGCCCGGTTGCCCGTCGATCCGCGATTGTCACGCATGCTGATCGAAGCCCGACGGGAGGGCTGCCTGGAGCCGGTCGTGATTATTGCCGCGGCGCTGAGTATCCAAGATGTACGCGAGCGGCCAATAGAGAAAGAGACTCAGGCCGATCAGGCCCATCGGCAGTTTGTGGACCCCCAGTCCGATTTCATAACCATACTCAACATCTGGCGGGCGCTCCATCACGGACCCCAGCGACCGCGCAGCATGAACGAACTTAAGAAGTTCTGCCGTCAGCAGTTTTTCTCATTTCGTCGGGTTCGGGAGTGGCGGGATATCCACCGTCAGATCACGGCGACGCTGAAGGAACAGCGATTCGGTTCACTGCGTGTCGATGCCCGAGCCCTTCAGGACCTTCCGGTGGCCGCTACGCACGACAATGGGGCCTTTCATCCACTGTATGCCGCCATTCATCGATCGATTCTCAGCGGTTTTCTGTCCAATATCGCCATGAAAAAGGAGAACGTGTTTTTCCGGGCGGCCAACGATCGCCAAGTGATGCTATTTCCCGGTTCAGGCCTGTTCAACAATCCGGGCGGCTGGATTGTGGCGGCGGAGATGGTGGAAACGTCCCGTCTATTTGCCCGTCAGGCAGCGGTCATCGATGTGGCTTGGCTGGAACCGCTGGGCGGTGACCTGTGCCGCACCATCTGGTCTGATCCCCATTGGGAGCGAAGCCGCGGAGAAGTGGTGGCCAAAGAGCAGGTAACCCTGTTCGGACTGCCCATCGTCCAGGACCGGCGGGTGGCCTATGGCCGCATCGATCCTGAGCAGGCAGCAGATATTTTCATCCGCAGCGCCTTGGTTTCAGGGGATGTGAAGCAGCCGCTGGGGTTCATGCGACACAACGCTGCTCTGGTAGACGCGGTCAGGGGCGTGGAGGACCGCATCCGGCGGCGGGACATTCTGGTGGATGACGAGGTTCTGGTGGCCTTTTACAAGGAGCGGCTGCCCGATGTGACAGACATGCGCACCCTCGCCCACCGTATTCGCCAAAAGGGCAGCGACCAATTTCTGCGCTTGAAACGTGAGATGCTGGTGCGGTACTTGCCAGACGCCGAGGTGCTGGATCAGTTTCCGCGGAAGCTGGACTTAGGGAATCGGGTGCTGGACTGTGACTACGCCTTTGAGCCGGGAGCCGAAACCGACGGCGTGACGCTGACCGTTCCGGCCGAGGCAGCCGGAGATATTCCACGGCAGCAGCTGGACTGGCTGGTGCCCGGCCTGCTGGCCGATAAAATTACCGCCCTGATCAAAGGGTTGCCCAAAACACATCGGGTCAAGCTGGTACCGGTGGCCAACACGGTACAACTGATTCTAAATGCCATGCCCCGGGGTCGGGAAAGCCTGCCCACAGCACTGAGCCGTTTTCTCTTCCAGCACCTGCAGGTGGATATTCCTGCATCGGCCTGGCCCATGAGCGAACTGCCCGAGCACCTGAAGATGCGTGTGGCCATCACCGATAGCAAGGGTCGCGTGGTGGCCAGCGGGCGGGACAGCGGTTTGCTCGATCGGACGGTTTCAGTCTCAGCGCTGCCCGATGGGATGCAGGACATCAAGCGACGGTGGGAACGCCAGGGCATCACCGTTTGGGATTTCGGGGATCTTCCGCAAGTGCTCACTGTCGACAAAAAGAAGGGGCGCTCCTGGCGGCTGTATCCGAGGCTGGCTGTCGAAGATGGTCGCATTCATCTGCGGTTGTTCAACGACCCGAAAACGGCGGAGCGATCCCACCGGGAAGGGGTTGCGGCGCTTTTGGCGCAGCATTATGCCGATGATCTCAAGTTTTTAAAAAGAAACTTGAAGCTGCCGGATTTGCTGAAACGCCAGACGGTCTATTTTGGCGGCCAGAAAGCGGTGGAAAATCAACTCTACCAGAAGGTCACGAAAGAGCTGTTCAGCCTGAATGTTCTCACTGCAGCGGCGTTTGAGGCGCGCGTGGGGGTGTTGGCTGACATGCGCGTGCACCAGTGCGGTCAGGCAATGCGGGATGCAACCATTGCCGTTATCGAAGCCCACCATGAAGCCCAATGTCGTATTCGCGATGTGGAGAAAAAACGCATCGCCGCACCGGTGATGAGACAGTTCTTGCAGACCTTAAAAGAGGAGCTGACCCGTCTGGTACCCGATACCTTTGTTCTCCTGTACGACCGGCAACGGCTGCTGCACGTGGTGCGCTATCTGAAGGCCGTCTCTGTCCGGGCACAGCGGGGTTACACGGACTTGGAGAAGGATCGCTCCAGACAGGCGCTGGTGGCCCCTTTTATCGAACATCTCAACCATCTGCTGCAATCCATGGATGAGTCGACGTCGGTTGAAAAACGGGCGGCCGTAGAAGACTATTTCTGGATGATTGAGGAGTATAAGGTGTCGGTTTTTGCCCAGGAGGTGGGCACCGACGGGCCCGTGTCGGCAAAACGGCTCAAACAACGGATCGGTGAGATCGGACGGATGGTGTGATGCGGGCCTTTTTTTCAGCACGGCCAAAGAATGGC
>JASFFF010000193.1:0-7256 GCA_050124445.1 Desulfosarcina sp. | reverse complement strand
TATTGTCCTGGCGACGTTGGCCGGTCCGGCTTTGCTGGACATGGGTGTGCCGCTGATGGTCAGTCATATGATCGTGTTTTGGTATTCCCAGGACGCCAACGTGACCCCGCCGGTAAGCCTGGCCAGCTTTGCCGGTGCCGGTGTGGCCGGTGCCAATCCCATGCGCACGGCCTTTACTTCCTGGAAGCTGGCCAAGGGACTCTACATCATTCCCATCATCATGGCCTACCGTCCCCTGCTGGGCATAGGCAGCGGCTATGAACTGCTGCACTGGCAGGTGGGCTTGACCATGGTTACCACCATGCTGGGTCTCATCGCCTTCGCTTCGGCCATCGAGCGTTTTTTGATCCGTCCGGCCACGTGGCCGGAAACGGTATTGTTCTGGATCGCCGCCGCCGGCCTGTTTTGGCCCCAATACTGGGCGGATGGCCTGGGGCTGGCCGCTTTTGCTGCCGCCGTGGCCATGCAAAAACGGACGCTGGCCGACCGCTGATTTCAACCGCCATTGATTGCCTCTTGATTTTCGGTTCAGCTTCAATTACCTCCAGCTGTTAAGGAAATGTATTCTGTGTTCCGTTTTGAAATGAAGGCGTAAATTGCGACTTCTGGCCCACCTCACCATGCCTGCATGGCGACAACCACTCCGGTCATGGTGGTGACTGCGCATCTTGGTAAACAATCGAAAGGAGCGTTTAATGGGCGGCTTATTTGGGGTGGCCTCGGCATCGGACTGCGTTGCAGACCTTTATTACGGAACCGATTACCACTCCCACCTGGGCACCCGTCGCGGAGGCA
The DNA here is from genome assembly GCA_050124445.1 of Desulfosarcina sp. Taxonomy (GTDB): domain Bacteria; phylum Desulfobacterota; class Desulfobacteria; order Desulfobacterales; family Desulfosarcinaceae; genus Desulfosarcina. Next base: position 6,461 of record JASFFF010000193.1, on the reverse strand, counting down.
TGGCTGTCTGCAACAGCAGCGGCATCCAGCGGGCGATCCACAATATCGAAAACAGCTATTTCCGCACCAAATTTGAATCGGAATTAAATCGCTTCCACGGCCAATTCGGCATTGGCGTGATCAGTGACACCGATCCCCAACCCCTGATCGTGGGCTCCCACCTGGGCACCTTTGGACTCGTCACCGTGGGCAAGATCAACAATCAGGAAGATTTGGTCCGGCGTGCATTTCAACACAAACGCTTCTTTTCAGATACCGCTGCCGGCGAGGTTCACCCCACCGAAGTGGTGGCCATGCTGATCTGCGAAGCCGATACCCTGGTGGAAGGCATTAAGAATGCCCAGGCGGCTGTTCGAGGATCCTGTTCAATGCTGCTGCTCAGCGATCGGGCGATCTATGCCGCCCGCGACCGCCTGGGGCGCACGCCCCTGACCATCGGCTGCCGCGATGGTGCCTATGCCGTTAGCTCTGAAACCTGCGCCTTTCCCAATCTGGGCTACGAGGTGGACCACTGCCTGGGACCCGGTGAGATCATCCAGATCAGCCCGGATGCCTGGCAGCAGCGCGCAACGCCGGGCAACCGTATGCAGGTCTGCGCCTTCTTGTGGGTCTACTACGGCTACCCGGCCTCGGAATATGAAGGCATCAATGTGGAAGACGTGCGCAATCGCTGCGGCGCGGCCCTGGCAAAAAACGATGACACCGCGGTTGATTTCGTGGGCGGCATCCCCGATTCGGGCATCGGGCACGGAATCGGATACGCCAATCAACGCCAACTGCCCTACCGGCGGCCCTTCGTCAAATACACGCCAACCTGGCCGCGCAGCTTCATGCCCCAGAACCAGGAAATGCGCGACCTGGTGGCCCGTATGAAGCTGATCCCCGTTCGCCAGATCATCGACGGCAAACGCATTCTTTTTTGTGAGGATTCCATCGTGCGCGGTACCCAGCTGCGCGACAATGTGCAAATCCTGTTTGAATACGGCGCCAAGGAGGTGCACATGCGACCTGCCTGCCCCTGCCTGATCCATCCCTGCGAATTTCTCAATTTCTCGACTTCCCGCTCCACCCTTGACCTGGCTGGCCGAACGGCCATCCACGCCCTGGAGGGACAAGAGGACAGCAATCTGGATCAATACGCCCGCCACGGATCGGAGAAAAATCTGGCCATGATCGATCAGATTCGCACGCAGTTACATCTTACCTCTTTAAAATACCAGAATCTGAATGACCTGGTTGACGCCATTGGTCTGCCCAAAGAGCAGCTGTGTACGCACTGCTGGGATGCCAGCAGCTATACATAGAAACCCTATTTCAAGGCGCATCTATTGGCCTATGCCGGCGTTCTCGCTCAGCCAAAATCCTCGACGTAGCACTGCTGCGCCTGCGGTTTCGACCTCGCTGCGGCCTTGGCCTAAACCAAAATATACATCTTAAAATAGCGTTTCAAAAAAACGCCCGCAACGATAAGCATGATCGACATGCATATTCGCAAATATCTAATTCTTAGTTGACTTAATATACCGATTGGTATATTTGCGGGTTCATGACTGCCACCAATTTCCCTCGATCCGTGCGCACCCGGCGGCTAATCATCGAGACCGCAGCCCCCATTTTCAATAAAAAGGGCTACGCCGGTACCTCCATGGCCGACCTGACCTCGGCCGCCGGCCTGACCAAAGGAAGCATATACGGCAATTTCAAGGACAAGGACGATGTCGCCGTTCACGCGTTCCAGCACAACATCAACCTGATCTTTGATTTCTTCTCAAAAGAGCTCAAGGCAGCCCCTTCGACACTCGACAAATTGTTGGCCTATCCTCGCGGATTCAGAAAAATCTATCCCATGATCCTTGCATATGGCGGCTGCCCCATTCTCAATACGGCAGTGGAAGCCGACGACACCCATGCCGTGCTGCGCAAGATGGCCGTGGACGTATTGGCTAAGTGGAAAAAAAGCATCGTTGGACTTATTCACAAAGGCGTTGATGAGGGCGAGTTCGATCCGGCCACCCGCGCACACAACACGGCCGATATTCTCATTTCTTTGATGGAAGGCGGCAGTGTTCTGGCCAAAATAACCGGAGAGACCTCCTACATATTAAACGCCATTGACACCGCCGAAAAGCTGATCAGTGACATGCGGCAACCCAGGCAACCCAAAATAGATACCGGACGGTATTAATTCATCACCAGACCAAAGGAGACCACCATGACGGATGTCTATGAACGACTGGCCACCCACCTGGACAACCTGCCGGCAGGTTATCCGCGGACCGAATCGGGGGTCGAGATGCGTATTCTCAAACGGCTGTTCTCTCCCCAGGAGGCTAAAATCGCGACCCTGCTGACCATGATCCCCGAACCGGTGGACAGCATTGCCGAAAGGAATGGCACGGATAGGTCAAGATTGGCCGGCTTGCTGGCAGACATGGCCAAGAAGGGGTTGATTTTCCGGATATCCAAGGGTGACCGCCTGCTCTACAGCGCCTCCCAGTTCGTGGTGGGTATCTGGGAATACCATCACAACGATCTGGATGAAGACCTGATCAGAGACGTCAATGAATACATGCCCACCCTGATGAAAAAAAGCTGGCTGGGCACGCAGACCAAGCAGCTGCGCGTAGTCCCCGTGGCCAAGAGCGTATCGGCCGAGATGGGGGTCATGCCTTTTGAGGAGGCCGAAGCGATCATCAACAAACAATCCAAAATCGTGGTGGCGCCATGCATTTGCCGCAAGGAACAAAAGATGATCGGCAAGGGCTGCGACCGCCTCGATGAGGCCTGCCTGATCTTTGGGGCCGGCGCTTTCTACTACGAGCAGAATGGGCTGGGGCGTCAGATCGACAAGCAGGGGGCCTTAGACCTGGTCAAAAAGGGCGTTGATGCCGGCCTGGTGCTCCAACCGGGCAACCAGCAAAAATCAATGAACATCTGTATGTGCTGCGGATGCTGTTGCGGCGTATTGAAAAATCTGAAAACCATGGACAAGCCGGCCCGGGTGGTGCACACCAATTACTATGCCCAGGTTGATGAAGGCTTGTGCACGGCCTGCGAAGCCTGCGTCGAGCGCTGTCAGATGGATGCCATCAGCGTGGACGAAACCGCCAGGGTCGAACGGGACCGCTGTATCGGCTGCGGTCTGTGCGTCACCGATTGTCCCACGGAGGCCATGCTACTTAAACAAAAGAGCGAGGAGCAACACTACGTGCCGCCAAAAAATGTCTTTGAGACCTACATGAACATCGCCCAGGAGCGCGGCCTGATGTAAGGTCCCCGACCCGCGTGCAGGACTTGGGGTCTCGGGCAGCGTGCGTCTGCAGAGAGAGGGTCGCGTGCCGCGGCTGCCGGTCTTTCGCGGCGGCGTCAACCGATGGTGGCCAACCGGCGGGGTGCCGCCAAGCAGCCGCTGAAAACCGGACAGATTGGCCGTGAAGGAGAGACCCTGACGATCCAATGGGTTCAATGCGATAAAGGAGTCAAGTGGATGATGGTCAACAATCCCTTGGCCCCTTGATATCCTCGAATCCTTGACCCCTTCAGTTAAAGGAGCACCCGATGTCTGCTTCCCCCCTTTTCGAACCGACCACGATAAACGGCATGACCTTGACCAACCGCTTCGTCCGATCGGCCACCTGGGAGGGCATGGCCACCGAAGCGGGACGGGTTACCCCCAAACTGGTGAAAACCATGCTCGCACTGGCCGGCGGCGGAGTGGGCCTGATCGTCTCCGGCCACGCCTATGTGGCGCGGGCGGGCCAGGCCAGTCCGTTTCAGTTGGGCCTTTATGACGACGGCCTGCTCGATGGCCTGAAATCCATGACCGAGGCCGTCCACGCTGCCGGCGGAAAAATCGTGGCTCAGTTGGCCCATGCCGGCCATTTTGCCCTGGAAAAGGCCATTGGCCGCCCGCCGCTTGTGGCATCGGTTTTCGACGGTCTGGCCAAAACGCCCCGCTCCGAACTTTCCGCAGGTGCTATCGAAGACCTGAAGCTGGCCTATGCGGCCGCAGCCCGCCGCGCCCAGGCCGCCGGCTTCGACGGCATCCAGCTGCACAGCGCCCACGGCTATCTGCTGAGCCAGTTTCTCTCGCCTTGGTTCAACCGGCGCACCGACGCCTTCGGCGGCTCCGTGGAAAACCGCGTGCGCATCCACGTGGCGATCATCGCGGCCATGCGGCAGGTCGTGGGCGGCGACTTTCCGATCCTGATAAAAATGAACTGCGAGGATTTCGCCGACGGTGGATTGACCGTTGACGACAGCATTGCCGCAGCGGGTCTGATGGTAGACGCCGGAGTAGATGCCGTTGAACTGAGCGGCGGCCTGCTCACCGGCGGCAAGCTGTCGCCCAGCCGCCCCAATATTAACAAACCGCAGAAAGAGGCCTATTTCCAAGAGGCCGCCCGGGCCTTCAAAAAAGCCTTAAGCGTGCCCCTGATCCTGGTGGGCGGCATCCGTTCCCTGGATGTGGCCGAGCGCTTGTTTGACGCCGGTGTCGCCGATTTTTTGGCCATGTCCCGCCCCCTGATCCGCGAACCGGACCTGGTCAATCGCTGGCGCTCCGGCGACCGCACGCCGGCCCACTGCCTGTCGGACAATCTGTGCTTCCGGCCCGGCATGACCGGCCAAGGAATATACTGCGTGACGCAAGAAAGAGAAAACGAGTAAAAACGTTCCATTTCGGCCAAACTGAAACGTTTGATGCCGATCAGCGGTACCGCCGGTCTCAAAGCCCCTTCGACGGCCACAGACATTTCAGCCGTAACATCAGCAAACACCATGGGCTAACAAAATAGGACCGCTACTTTAGAAAGAAGCCCTTTTTCTCTAAAAAGGCCTTCATATGGGGTCGAAACACGCGCCCCATGAAATCAGCCATCTGCCGGGTCCAGGTCTCGTCCTTGAGATTGCTGTCGCGGTTCAAAAAATAGTGGTTGATGGTCCGATCATATTCATCGAATGTGGGTTGATCATGGGAACCCGGATAGCGATCGGTGAACAGCACCGCTTCGACTGGCAGCCGGGGTTTGGTGGGTGGCTGGTGGGCCGGCCACCCCAGGCACATACCGAAAACCGGATAAACCTGTTCGGGAATCGCCAGCAAGTCGCACACGGTTTGAGGATCGTTGCGGATACCGCCGATATAAACCCCGCCCATCCCCACGGATTCGGCAGCCAGTATCACGTTCTGAGCCAATAGGGCCGTGTCGACGGTGGCGGTAACGAATTGTTCGGCCCAGCCTTTCTCCACAACCGTGCCATGCTTGTCGCAGGCGGCTTCCAGGCGATTAAAATCGGCGCAGAAAACCAGAAACACGGGCGCTGTGGCCACCCACACCTGCGGACCGGCCAATTCGGCAATGGCTTGCCGCTTGTGCCGGTCCCGCACCCGGATGATCGTGTAGGCCTGAACAAAATGAGAGGTGGCCGCGCACTGGGCAGCCGCAACAAGCGTTTCCAAAATCCCATCCTCCACGCCGCGATCGGCAAATTTGCGAATCGAGCGGTGCGCCTTCATCTGATCAATGGTCGCATTCATTTAGATTCCGCCTTTCTCTGACTGTCAAACAATGTGGATTCTATACCAGACCTGATGGGGAATCAACACCCGTGACAGCTTGTGGCAGGCCGTTGCCAAACGCCGAGATGATCTTGGCTGCCTGATCGATGCGCCCGGCAGCCATCAATTGGCGGGCATGCTTCTGGCAGTCAGACAGGTTTAATAAGGTGACCCGCTGACCGCCCACCCATTGGGTTGTCGGAATGCAGACAGCGCCTAAAAACTACAAATATGTTATTGTTTGCCCGGTTGATATACATTTTTGTTGCTTTATGCTGTGGTTTCTCGAAAGATGACTGCTGGCGATGAGGTGCGGGCCTCACGTTTCAAGGGCCTCGGCAAGCCGCATGTCCATGATTCATAAACGGTATGTGCCTTGCAGAACCTTGCTCACAATCAATAAGGATGTTGACCTGCCTACAAAGAAACGATCGCTATGACCTTTTCCGATACCTGCAAACCGACAGGTGGCAATCCGGCCCCCAACGGCCTCTATCGCCCGGCATTTGAGCATGATGCCTGCGGCGTGGGCATGATCTGTGATCTGAACAATCGCAAAAGCCATCGTCTGGTCAAAGATGCCCTGCAGATTCTGGTCAACCTGACCCACCGCGGTGCCTGCGGCTGTGATGAAACCACTGGCGACGGCGCCGGCATTCTGATACAAAAACCGCACCGCTTTATGCAGCGGATTGGAAACGAAGCGGCCGTCTCGCTTCCCAAGGCGGCGGACTATGCCGCCGGATTGGTGTTCCTGCCCAACAACCGGGATGAACGCAGGGCCGCCCAGGCCCAACTGGCGGCGGCGGCCGAAGTAAACGGATTGGTCTTATTGGGCTGGCGCAAGGTCCCGGTGCACCCGGAGGCGGCAGGCGATCTGGCCCGGCGGGTCATGCCCGAT
>JASFFF010000192.1:0-7272 GCA_050124445.1 Desulfosarcina sp. | reverse complement strand
CGGTACGCGCCTGGCAGATGTGGCCCACTACTTGGAACGGGACTCGACGTATGGCGCGCTACATACATATTTGCATGGGCATCAGGCCAAACCGGTGATAACCGATATTGACGAAAGTGCCGGCACCATGGTTGTGGACGGCATCACGGTAAGCGTGTTGAGGAAGGCCCGAATGCCCCGGGATATCGATTGGAAAGCGCATGACGTGCGTCTGGTGATCGACACGACCGGTAAATTCCTCGACCCCACGCTACCCGCCGACCATTCAACAGGATCGCTCCGGGGGCACTTGCAGGCAGGAGCAGAAAAAGTGGTGGTCTCCGCACCGCTAAAGATAAGAGAAGAAGGTGTTCCCATGCCCGATGACGCGGTAACGACGGTCATGGGCGTCAATGCCAACGACTACGACCCTCGGCGACACCGGATCGTCTCCAATGCTTCGTGCACCACCACCTGCTTGGCCCACATGATGAAGCCACTGATCAATGCCTTTGGGGCAAAGCGAATTCTGTCGGCCTCCATGGCCACGATTCACGCCGCTACCGGTTCCCAGCAGGTACTTGACCGACTGCCCAAAGCCGGAAAAACCGATTTGAGGAAAAATCGATCGATCCTGAACAATATCATTCTCACCTCCACCGGCGCGGCCAAGGCACTCAGGCTGGTTATCCCGGAAATGGAGCACATTGGATTCATTGCCGAATCGGTACGGGTGCCGGTAAGCTCCGGATCTTTGATCATCCTCGTGCTCAGTATCCAGGAAAGCCCTTCTGAGGAAATGGTCCGTCGCGGCGTGATCAACAGTGTCTACAAGGAAGCCGCCCAACTGGACCCCAACGGCTATCTGCAGTACACGCAAAAACAGAATGTCTCCGGCGATATTCTCGGATCCCCTCAGGCTGCGGCAGTGATTGAAGGCGACGAAACCCACACCCGTACCGCAGACTTAAGTCTGGATCTGGCCAGCGTCCCGGGCTTTTCGCAATCCGTGCTTGACAGCCTGACGGATACGGTGGTTCGCGCACCAGTCACGCAGGCCGTCATATACGGCTGGTACGACAACGAAATGGGCAGCTATGTGAACATGCTGGGCGACCGCACGGTAACCATCGCGGAAAATATGTGAAACGCTCCGTTCGGGTCCATAATGAAGGCCGACTTAACTGCTGACGGGCTGGCGAGCGAGGAAAGTTAACGCTTTCATTACGTGGCGTGGTCCTTTTTTTTGCAACCATCAACCTTAAATCTTGACGATAGCACTACCAGAACTCTATATTAGCCTTTAAACCACATTATTTTTCAGTCGGTCGAATCGGCAAGCCCAGGAAAGGGCAATAGAATGAGCGAAAAACCTGAATCCACGGGTGACGACTGCATATGCGCCGACATCCCCAAAGCGTTGTATGAGCGAGTTGAAGACTATTGCAAATCCAGAGGAATTGCCCCCAGCGAATTCATATTGGACGCGGTCAGTGAAAAGCTGCTATCCATTCACCGTGAGCGCAGGCGCAAGCCGCGGTTGTAGTCCTCGATGGCTCATTCGTCACCAATGACCCAACCAGAGTATCAATGCACCACGTACATCGCAACGCTTAGCTATCGGATGGTATTGGCTGTTACCATTGCCCGATCATTTGCCTCCTAGCAAGGCCACCCTCGATATGGGGCATGGGTTCACGTTTTGAACCGCTGCGGTTTGAGGCCATGCGCAGGCATGCCTTGAAATCAAGTAGACGGGTGAGAGCGTCAACGACCACCCACGCAGCGGGTGGCTTGCCTTTCCGGCCAACGGCCGGAAAGGCAAAGGCACCTTCCTGCGTAAATGGTTGCTGTTGTGACCGGGTGCATCGCACCCGGTTTGAAGACAACCAATCACGCGGGCGATTGCAGCCATTGCCGATGAAAGCCGCCTACCAACCTATCGCTTCTCATGTTGCCTATTTAGAAACAGTGTCATGCTGTCAACAGTCTGAGTCAATCCAAGGCCTCAAAAACACCAATTGTGGAAAGGTAGGCAAAAAGGTGGAATCATCATGACGACCCAGCCCCGACGGTCTGATGGTTGGCCATTGCTGATCAGCCGTAAGCAAGGGATGCTGGCTTTTGGCTTGATAATGGTTGTCACCTTCGCCGGATGTGCCACCCCTCAACTGAACACATTCAAGAAGCGGGCGGCCCAAGGGGATTACGAATGGATTGCCGCTCAGAAGGTCAATTGCCTGAGAAGCTCTGATGATTGCGGCCGTCGCTACCTGATCAAGGGTGATGCCTGCTTCCGTCTGGCTAAGGCGGGTACCATGGCGGCCGACAACTACACTTGTGCAGCCGGAGCACTGGCGCAGGGATTGGCCTTGAAACAGTCATGGTCCGATACGGCGACGCAACGTCAGTTTCAGGAAAACCTTTGCGAATCGTTGATAAACTTGCAGGTTCTGCAGGCCGGTCAGGCGGCTGAGAAGACTCTGGTTCGATTAACCCGCGCTGCGGAAGGGCTTTACCGAATGGCGCCGGGATCGGTGCCGGCCGTCTATTACCTGGCCAAGGCCCGATTGCACCAGATCGAGCCCGTGCTGTCGAACATGAATCCCACCGATCGGGTCCCGGTGTGCAACCGTCTCAAACGCACCCTCACCGGGGTGTTGTCCATGATGGAGCGCGCCAAGCAAACGCCGATACCGGATTGGAACCGCTTTGCGGCCAACTACCAGCGGCTTTCCTTTGACCTGGGCTCAGCCATACGCATGGCCGAATGTCGATAGTTCCGACCTGTCTCCATCTGTCCCCAAGGGGGCAATCTTTTCAGTATCCGTGCTGGTAGGCGTTTCCCGGACCACCGGCACTGCGGTCCGGGCACCGGGGCGCACCGTCCTTGGTTAGACAGCCAATCGGTCTGCCCAGCGGCTACAGTCGGGCCAGCAAATCGGCCAGCCTGACCACGAACTGTCCGTAACCCCGTTCCACGTAGAGACCGATCTGGGCGATGCAGGCATAGGCTGCGGCAAACTGGGCCAAGGCATAACCGGCAATGGTGAATTGGCTCACACTGAAAAGACCGATCCCGAATTGGGAGATATTGACCAGCCCGATCCCGAACTGCCCCACGGCAATGACGCCTTTGGCCACCACCGGCACCCGGTTGGGTCGGTATTTGAAGGAGATGTGCAGCAGCGGCCAACCCAGAAACGTGGCTTGACTTTTATATTCGAATCCGTATCCGTCCCATCGTTGGCGGGCCGGATAGGGCGCCCCGCATCCCGGACAGGATACGGCCTGATCACTCACTTGATGATTGCATTCTCTGCAAGGCTTCATGCATGGTGCTCCCTTTGCGCATCAGCAGACAGATGGTTGGTATGGATTGACGGTTATGCAAAAATCCCCCCCTGCCCGCAAAGGCACCCAATCACGGGTCAATTTGCAGGCGCGCTCGAATATCGGCACTATCGGCCGCATACAACGCATCCACAAAAGCCACGAAAAACCCCCCCGGAAGCTGGCTGCTTTCGTAGGCCATCTCTCCGCACAACCCATAAAAGCCGAATGCCGCTGCAGTGGCAGCCAACAGATCGCCTTCGGCCACTGCGCAAAATGCGCCGACAACGGCAGAGAGCCCACAGCCCAGGCCGGTCACCCGGGTCATCATGGGGACTCCGTTGCCCACCCGGAAGACACGATCACCGTCGGTGAGCAAATCCCTTTCTGCGGATATGGCCACGACGCAACCATGCTGCCGGGCAATGCTGCCGGCCGTATCGACAATCTCCTCTGAAACGGACAGGGATGAATCTACGCCTTTGGTCTTTACGTCAGCGGCGGCCAGCGAGAGGACTTCCGACGCATTGCCTCGAATGACGGAGACGTTCGTTTCCGCCAATAGCCGATGGACCGTCCGGCTCCGGTAAGCGGTTGCACCGGCACCCACCGGATCCAAGACGACCGGTAGGCCGCTGTTGTTGGCCGACTTGGCGGCCAGCAGCATGGCGGCATTCCAGGCCGCTTCCAAGGTGCCGATGTTGAGCACCAGACATCCAGCCATGCCGGCCATTTCTTCCACCTCCTTGCGACTGTGCGCCATCACCGGTGAAGCGCCCAAAGCCAGCAGAATATTGGCCGAGCTGTTCATCACCACATAGTTGGTGATGTTATGCACCAGCGGTGCCGTGTTCCTTATTTTCTCCAGCAGCTGCGAGGTAATCGGTATCATTTGCAGGGCATCCATATTCGTAATCGAATTCATGGCGTTTATGTCGTTTCTCCAGACCGTCGGCAGCCATCAACAAAGTGATCCTGCGTCATCGAACCCCAGAAAACCATCGACGGCCGTCCTGCTCAAGGTTATGAGTCCTTGGCCGGCAATGTTTTTTCCAGCTGGGCGGCCACGAAATCCCAGTTGGCCAGATTGTCCAACACCGCCGTGACAAATTCAACCCGACGGTTCTGATAGTCCAGATAGTAAGCATGCTCCCAGACATCAACGGTAAATAGAGGCGTCAAGCCATGGGCCAGCGGCGTATCTGCATTGGTACCGGCCACGACGGCCAGTTCGCCCTCTTCCAAGACCAGCCAGACCCAGCCGCTGCCGAATTGATCCTTGGCCGCAGTGAGGAACAATCTCTTGAAATTGACAAAGCTGCCAAATGCGGATTCAATCATCTCCGCCAGGGCACCCTCCGGTTCTCCGCCCCCATTCGGTTTCAAGCACTTGAAGAAATAGGCGTGGTTCCATGCTTGTGCGGCATTGTTGAATACCGCGGCCTTTTCCGGGTCGCCGGCGGTCATCCGAATGACCGCCTCGGGGGTCTTGCCGGCATATTTTCGCTGATTGGTCAGTTGATTGGCCTTTTTGACATAGCCGGCGTAGTGTTTGTCATAATGAAACCCCATGGTATCCGCACTGATGAAAGGAGCCAAAGAATCTTTGGCGTAGGGCAGTGGCTCCTTGACGAAAATTGCCGAATCACCACCAGATGAGCAATGCATCAGAAAAAGGGCGGCCAGGATACAGGCCACGAGAAGCGAGCAGCGGAAAAACAGACGACTGGTTATCGGAAAATAGGAGGTAGCCATTTTTAGTCTCCTTAGTAGGTTGTCTTCCCGGACGTATCTTTGAAGCGACGCGTTTACCGGGATCGTTTAGGTGTCAATCAACTCAACGATTCATGGAACCGGACAAAAAGCATCAGCCCGGCAGCGGTGACCAGGATGCCGAGCACACCCAAGGTGTTGGGTAATCCGGCACCGATGATCAGGACCTCTCCGGTCAAGGCGAAAACCACCTCACTGGATTGGGTGGCGTCCACCGCAGCCAACTGACTGCCGCTTTTGGATTCGCTTCTGGCGTATAAGAACAGGCTCGTCGCCAAGACGCCAGAAAACAGGGCCACCATTGCTGTTTGCAAAATCTGACCAGCCGAAGGTGGTGGCGGCGCGGCGGCAAACACCAGCAGGCACCAGAAAGGGAGCGTGCCCAAAGACATCAACAGCACTTTGACAAACGGATGCGCCAGCTCCGGAGCGCTGATGTCAGGCAACCGCCTGCCACCTGCCCTTGCCTCCCACACCAGTTGGTTGCCGACGGGGTAACAAAATGCGGCGATCAACACGGGCAGGGCACCCCCGATAACGCTGGCCGGATCCACTGATCCCGCTCGGCTGATGTTGACCAGGCACACCCCGCAAAAAACGATGGCCGAGAATGCCCAGATCCGTTTGGGGAACCGTCGGCCAAATGCCGTCAGCACCACCAGGGACGCTATTATCGTGCATTGCCAGGTGGTAGCAACGATCCAACCCGGGGCGTGGTCAGCGCTGAAACAGATCAAGGCGTAAAAGGCCCCGAAACCGATGCTGCCCGCCATCATCCAGAAAAGCATCTGTTTGACAAACATCCCCAGGATGCGAGCGGTAACGGCCCGCCCCCGAAATGCCAGCAACCACAGTACCAGCATCAGAATCATGTAGCCGTATCGCAGGCTGGCACTCCATACCCAATGACCGCCGCCCAGGCTCATCATGCGGTTCAAAATGAATGTTGAGCTAAAAAATAATCCGGCCAGAAGGCCGATGAGAATCAGTCTCACCATCGGTCAGCGCCCATGGTGTGCATCCGCTTGCCGCTACCCGGCCTCAGGTTGCTATTCATCTACCGATTCTCAGACTCTCATAGAGCGCAATGCCTGCTGCGGTCGATAGATTGAGCGATCGGATCTCACGGGTAATTGGGATCCGGTAACAGGCGCGTGGATAGCGCTCGAGAATCGTTTCGGGGAGCCCCCTGGTCTCGGAGCCAAATATTAGAAACAGGCGCTGGCAATCCGGCATTTCCCAGAACAACCTATCACCACGTTTGGTAAACAGGACCACTTCGGCGTTTTTAGGTTCGAAAGCACGCTGGAATGCATCGAAGCTGTCCCAGGTGTCGATGGGAACCCGTTTCCAGTAATCCAGACCGGCCCGTTTTACCTGGCGTTCTTCCAAGGAAAATCCCAATGGGCGGATCAGGTGCAAGCGGGCGCCAGCGCCTAAACAGGTGCGTCCAATGTTGCCGGTATTCCAATGGATTTCGGGAGCCACCAGCACGATATGGCGCTCCCGATCGGCAATTGCGCGTTCAGCGGCATCAGTCATATGACCTCAAGGCTGGGTAATTGAACGGCTTCCATTGTAAAAAGGCATCTAAGCCTGTCTCTCGAAGATACCTCTAGTTCCGTTTGAGCAGATATCGGTTTTTTTTTAATCTCGTCATTACTTGATGTAGCCCCACTCCTTGAGCCGCTGATACGCATACTGCGCCTGTTTGCCCTGACGGACCTGTTGCAGGTAGGCATTATAGGCCTTGGCCGCCGGATCGATTTTCTGCATGCCCTCCAATGAGAGCCCCTTGAAAAAGACGGTATTGGGATTGCCCGGCAGGCGGCGTTCGTAAATACTGAAATCGTCATAGGCCGCATCGTACTTTTTATTGCGCAGTTTGGCGATGCCGCTGATGTGGTAGACTTGGGCCTCTTGGGGGTAGACCTGTTTGGCACGTTGCGCAAAACGCTCGGCTTGGGCATCTTTTTTTTGCATCAGCTGGCACTTGGCCATGAGCAGCAGGCCAACATAATCGTTGGGGGCCTGGTTCAGGGCCTGATTGAAGCGCTCTTCGGCCTGGCTGAACTGTTGCTTGCCCAGGGCCGCTTCGCCTTCCTGCATCTTCTTGATGGGGCCTTTTAGCCTTCTCAGGGCGGCGGTGTTATCCATATAGCGTTCCCGGTAAAGTGGCTGTCCGCT
>JASFFF010000191.1:0-7278 GCA_050124445.1 Desulfosarcina sp. | reverse complement strand
CGGACAGTGCACCACCGCACACCCCTGACGGGCCATGACGGCCATGTCGGCATCATTCACCCAGACGCAGTGGGATAGCAAGGTCTCTGAATCAAGCACCCCCAACCGATTCAGATGGGCGACAGGGGTGCGGCCCTTTTCCTGGAGGCTTTGATCTGTCTCCATACGGGTCTCGGCCACGTGTACTTGAAACATCAGGCCCCGTTCACTGGCCACAGCCTTGGCCGCCTGAAGCGTCTTGTCACTACAGGTGTAGGGGGCGTGGCAAAAAACGGAAGGTGTGATCAGCTTCGATCGATCCGTCCACCGCTGGACATATGCCGTGGCGTGGGCGATGTTTTGCCTCGGGTCCTCAACGCCGGGGGCCGGGTAATCGATGACGCCTTGACCCAGTACGGCCCGCAACCCGCTTTCCAAAACCGCCTGTGCCACGGTGTCCTCAAGGAAATAGCCGCCGCAGCAGCAGGTGGTGCCGGATAGCAGCATCTCTGCGCAGGACAGCAGCGTGCCCCATCGAACCGCTTCCGGTTGAATGAAACGGGCTTCCGCCGGGAATATGTGGTCATTGAGCCATTCCATCAGGGGCAGATCGTCGGCCAGACCCCGGAACAGAGCCATGGGCAGGTGCGTGTGGGCGTTGACCAAACCGGGCATGACAATGCCCCCGGCTGCGTCGATGGTCAACGGTGCACTGGGACGCGAATTGTCCGCGGTTGCCATTTCAACGGCCTGGATGGTGCCGGACCGGATGCCGATCCATCCCTTTTGGATAAGCGGTCTACGGTCATCCATGGTCACCAGGGTGCCACTATGGACCACCGCATCGAAGCCCATACTATAGATCCCTGATCTTTGCAGCGATTTCGTGTGCCTCGCCCATCACTTCCTCGACATCCATGGCCAACAATTGGCGGTCTTTCATCAGCACGCGGCCGTTGATAATGGTGGTGCTCACATCGCTGCCGCCCACTGCATAAACCAAATGAGAGGCCGGATGGTACATGGGAGTCAGGTGGGGCTTGCGGGTGTCGACCACAATGATGTCGGCTTTCTTGCCAATTTCCAGGCTGCCGGTGATGGCATCCAACCCCAGCGCGCGCGCGCCGTCGATGGTGGCCATGCGCAGGACGGTGGCGGCATCCATTACCGTGGGGTCCAGGCAATTGGCCTTGTGTAGTTTGGCGGCCATATCCATCTCGGCAAACAGGTCCAGGTTGTTGTTGCTGGAACAGCCATCCGTGCCCAATCCGGCGCACACCCCCCGATCTATCAGGTCGGCCACTGGAGAAACGCCTGAAGCGAGCTTCATGTTGCTCTCCGGGTTGTGGGAGACTTTGACGTCATGGCCGGCGATCAGATCCATGTCGGTTTCGTTTAGCACAACACAATGGCAGGCCAGCAGGTTGGCGTCGAGCAACCCCAAATTGGCCAGATGCTCTACCGGTGTTGCATTGTATTTATCACGGATGTCGGCTACTTCCTTGCGGGTTTCAGAAAGATGGGTTACCAGAGGCAGTTGATTCGTCCGGGCGATATCGGCGGCTTCGAGCAACAGATCGGGTGCACACAAGTAGGGAGAGTGCGGCTCTACGGCGATGGTGATCAGGGGATCCTCCTGCCACGTATCGATGAGCCAACGGGTGTAGTCAAAACCCTTTTGGATGGTGCCATAGTTGGGAGAGGGAAAATCGTAAAGCACTTCGCCCACCACCGCCCGCATGCCGGCAAACGTGGCCGCCTTCGCCACGGCGTTTTCGAACAGGTACATGTCACAAAACGTGGTGGTTCCGGAAAGGATCATTTCCGCGCACCCGAGCAGGGTGCCCGTGTAGACTTTGTGTGGATCCAGCAACGATTCGGCCGGGAAGATATGGTCGTTGAGCCAATCCATCAACGGCAGATCATCAGCCAGTCCCCTGAAAAGGGTCATGGCTGCGTGGGTGTGGGTGTTGACCAGGCCAGGCATGATAATGCCGCCGTTGGCATCAATGGTCTGTAAGGCAGGCACGCTGCCAATGACGCCTGCCGAACCGACTGCCGTGATGGTGTCCCCGGCTATTGCCACGGCACCGTTATCGATGGCACGACCCTGGGAATCCATGGTCAATACGATGCCGTTGGTGATTACCAGATCGGCCGTGGCGGTCATGCCGGGGCTCCTTGATTGATCATTCCCACAACGGACCGGATCAGGCGGTTCAACACTGGCGCGGTCCGTTTGGCCACGGCGATGATGGCCTCCACGGATGCAGATGCCGGCCGGTCCGGATCGTTGATATTGGTGATGGTGGACACACCTGCTACGCGCATGCCGGCATGGACGGCGGTGATGGCTTCCATCACCGTGGAAAAGCCCACCGCATCGGCACCAATGGTCTTCAGATAGCGTATTTCTGACGGGGTTTCCAGGGAAGGTCCCTTCAATCCCGCGTAGACACCGCTGCGCACGGAGACACCCAACCGGTCAGCGCAGCGACGCAGCAGTTGTTGCAGCGTGCGGTCGTAAACCGCGGTCATATCAGGAAACCGGGGACCCAGCCGCTCATCGTTGGGGCCGACCAGTGGGTTTTCTCCGCTGAGGTTGATGTGGTCGCTGACCACCATCAGATCCCCTTCGCTGAAGGAGAGATTGATGCCACCGGCCGCATTGCAGAGTATCAAGTGGCGAACACCCAGGACCTGCATGACCCTGATGGGGAAGGTTACCTCGCGGGGGCTGTAGCCTTCATAAAGGTGGACGCGCCCCTGCATGACCATTACCGGGCAATCGTCCACCCTACCGGCCGTCAGCTGTCCCGAATGGCTCACCACGGTGGAAACGGGGAAATGGGGAATGTCGCTGTAGGGCAGGATAGACGCAGCGTCGATCGGGCCAATGGCTTCTGCCAAGCCGGTACCGGTTATGACTGCCGTTTGCGGAATCGACGCCAGTGTCGATTTCAGAAATGTTGCGGCTTCGTGGACCGCTTCGATGTGGCGGTTCAATCACTGCCTCCCAAACAGGGTTGCGCGAATCGTGCTAACATACCACAAGGTGGTTGCAAAAAATAGGTAGACACGTTGGGTGGGTAGGTTTATAGACCAGCTTGAATACCCCCGTCAAGCGCTGGCCATGGCGCTGTTGAAAGGCATGATAGCGTTGACATTTACACCCAATTATGAAATGTTGCCACGCGGTCACCGGTGTTGGTGCTGTCGCGATTGAAACGGTGCCCAGTTTTTCCTGTCTTTACGCGGCGACAGCCGCTGCGAATTGCCTTAAAAGGAGAACGCCAGACATGCCCCTGACGTATCATCCGCATCACCCTGATATCAACGACGACATGTGGACCCAGATCGACGTGGTCATTGAGAGGAACCGGACGGTTTCCGGTGCCGTCATTACAGTGCTTCGGGAATGCCAGGATATTGCCGGCTATCTCCCCGTCGAACTGCTTGATTACATCAGTCAGGGACTCAACCTGCCCTCCAGCAGCGTTTACGGTGTGGCTTCCTTTTACTCATTGTTTTCCATGGTTCCCAAGGGGCGCCATACCATCAAGATGTGTCTTGGGACGGCTTGCTATGTCAAAGGTATCAAGGAAGCCATGAGCCGCATCGAGAGCGAATACCAGGTCAACGAGGGCGGCACGACCGAGGATCGACGATTCTCCCTGGAAGCCGTCCGTTGTTTGGGCGCCTGTGGGTTGGCGCCGGTGATGGTGGTGGGTCAGGATACGCATGGCGATGTCAGTTCGGATAAAGTCATCGAATTGCTCGAGCAATATGAATAGATATCCCCTTCACTACCGTTAACCCCATATTTCGACCCAGAACGACCCATGAAAATTTCAGAAATCAAGGACACCCTCAATGCACGGGTGTTGTGCGGAGAAGACCAGATGGACGCGGTTGTCCTCGCCGGTGGTGCGGCGGATTTGATGGATGACGTCTTGGCGGCTGCGGCCAAGGGCTGTGTTCTGCTGACCGGTATGACCACGGACCACGTTATCCGAACAGCAAAGATTGTCGGTGTCGAAGCCGTTGTCATCGTTAGGGGAAAGACCCCGCCTGATGCGTTTGTGGAAATGGCCAAATCTTTTGAAATCCCGCTAATGGTGACCGACTACTCACTGTTTGTGGCCTGCGGCCGACTTTACATGAATGGCATCAGGGGGCTGGACGGTTCCTGGTAAAAACTGCTGGAGATGGTGTATGGCAAAATTAACCACGCAGGACCTGGAAAGCATTCGGCGCGCGCAAAAAGAGCGCTTGGCATTTGCGGATAAGACGTACCTGTTGATATGCGGCGGAACCGGTTGCCATGCCACGGGTTCCATCCCGGTCAAGGATGCGCTGGTGGCGGAGATCGATCAAAAAGGGTTGAGCGACAAGGTCGAGGTCATCGAAACCGGCTGCAATGGTTTCTGCGCCTTGGGGCCGTTGCTTGTGGTGCATCCAGGTGACATCTTCTACGAGAAGCTTCGCGTGGACGATATGCCCGAACTGGTGGAATCGCACTTGATCAACGGCAAGCCGGTGGAGCGTCTGCTCTACAAAGATCCGGTAACCAAAGCCAAAATTGCCGTTCAGACGAAAATCCCCTTCTTTGCCCATCAGATGCCTCGGGCCCTTCGCAACAAGGGGCTGATAGACCCGGAGTCCATTGACGACTACATTGGCCGGGACGGTTATGTGGGTGCGAGCAAGGCCCTGTTCGAGATGAGTTCCGAGCAGATCATCGAGGAGATGAAGCTATCGGGCATGCGGGGACGCGGTGGTGCCGGTTTTCCGACAGGCGTCAAATGGGACTTTGCCAGCAAGAGCGCCGGATCGATCAAATACGTGTTGTGCAATGCCGATGAGGGCGATCCCGGGGCGTTTATGGACCGCAGTATCCTCGAGGCAGACCCGCACGCCGTGCTGGAGGGCATGATCATCGCCGCCAGGGCCATCGACGCCCACAAAGGATATATCTATGCCCGCACCGAATATCCATTGGCCATCAAACGTTTGGGTATCGCCATCGACCAGGCCAAGGATTACGGCCTATTGGGCGATAATATTCTGGGCTCCGATTTTAGCTTCGATATCGAGATATACCAGGGGGCCGGTGCATTCGTCTGTGGCGAGGAAACCGCCTTGATGCGATCCATCGAAGGCAAACGCGGCATGCCGCGTCCCCGTCCGCCGTTTCCCGCCCACAAAGGGCTATGGGAAAAACCCACCATTCTCAACAACGTGGAAACCCTGGCCAATGTGCCTCAGATCATGGCCCGCGGCGGTGCCTGGTATGCCGGCGTCGGTACTGAAACCAGCAAAGGGACCAAGGTGTTTGCCCTCTCCGGCGACGTGAACAACATCGGGTTGGTGGAAGTGCCCATGGGCACATCGCTGCGCACCATCGTCTACGATGTCGGTGGCGGCATTCCCAAAAAGCGCAAGTTCAAGGCGGTGCAGTTGGGCGGTCCATCGGGCGGCTGTATTCCCGAGGCCCATCTGGACACACCCGTGGATTATGAAGCCATTGCCAAGGTGGGCGCGATCATGGGCTCCGGCGGCGTTATCGTCATGGACGAGAAAACCTGCATGGTGGACATGGCCCGATTTTTCATGGAGTTTATCCAGGATGAGTCCTGCGGCAAGTGCACCCCCTGTCGGGAAGGCACCCGTCGCCAGCTCCAGATCCTGGAGAAGATTTGCGACGGCCGTGGCGAAATGGGTGATATCGACACCCTGGTCGAACTGTCCGATACCATTCGCGAGACGGCCCTTTGCGGCCTGGGGCAGACGGGACCCAACCCGGTGCTCTCCACCCTGCGCTATTTCAGGGACGAATTCGAGGCCCATATCCATGAACGGCGATGCCCGGCCAAGCGTTGCGTGTCGCTCCTGAAATTTGAAGTGGATACGGATGCCTGTACCCGTTGCGGCATGTGCTTCAGGGCCTGCCCGGCAGATGCCGTTGAGTGGAAGAAAAAGGAATTGGCCCGCATCGACAAGGAGAAATGCATCAAGTGTCTGACTTGCTATGACAAATGCAAGTTCGACGCCATTTATTGATGGGCACTAAGTAGGAGCGTTGACATGACCATTGCTATTTTACTCATGGGCGGACTGGGACTCATGGTGGGGATCGGACTGGCCTTGGCATCCAAAATCTTCTATGTCTACGTGGACCCCAAGATCGTGGCCATCGATGATGTCCTGCCCGGTGCCAACTGCGGCGGCTGCGGCCTGCCCGGCTGCAGCGCCAATGCCGAGGCCATCGTGGCGGGCCAGGCATCACCCAACTCCTGTGTGGCCGCCGGTGAAGATGTGGCTCTGGCCATCGCCGGAATTCTGGGTGTCAGCGTGGAGGCCAAGGAGCCGGACATCGCTTTACCCGGGTGCACCTATGGCGTTTCCGATGCGGATGTTAAATACGACTATGATGGCCTCAGCGACTGCCGTGCCGCGGCCTTGCTTTCCGGCGGCATGAAGGTTTGCAATATCGGCTGCCTGGGGTTGGGTACCTGTGCCGCCGCCTGCCCTTTTGACGCCATTGTCATGGGGCCCAAAGGGCTTCCCGAGGTAGACGAGATCAAATGCACCGGATGTGGAACCTGTGAACGCATCTGCCCCAAAAACATTATCACATTGTCATCGGTAACTCGCCGGATCCTTAAGGAATATACCACTGAAGACTGCACCACCCCCTGTCAGCGGGCCTGCCCGGCAGGCATCAATATCAGCCGCTACATTGAACAGATCGTCGAAAGCGACTACCACGGATCGGTTCAGACGATAAAGGAACGCAACCCGTTTCCCACGGTTATCGGCAGAATCTGCCCCCGACCCTGTGAAAACGACTGCCGGCGAAAATATGTGGACGAGCCGCTGGCGATCAATTTTCTAAAGCGCTTTGCCGCCGACTACGAGCGATCGCAAAACGAACGTATCCAGCCTTTCAAGGCGCCCGAGACCGGCCGTCGAATTGCCGTGGTTGGCGGCGGGGTTCAAGGCCTTTCGACCGCTTTTTTCGCTGCCCGGCTGGGCCATGGCGCCACTGTCTTCGAGGGCACCGATCGCCTCGGCGGCCTGCTCAATACGGCCATCGCCAAATACCGCCTGCCTGAGGAAATACTGCAATGGGATATCGATGGCATCCTGGAGATGGGTGTTGAAGCCCGCACCGGCCACATGGTGGGTCGCGACATCAGTGTTGCCGGGTTGCTGGATGAGGGCTACGAAGCGGTTTTTCTGGCATCCGGCGGTTGGGACGGCCGTCTGGCCCGAGGCGCCGAAAAAGCTGTTGAA
>JASFFF010000190.1:0-7294 GCA_050124445.1 Desulfosarcina sp. | reverse complement strand
CAGCCTCTGGCGATGTCCCAAGGCATTCCCGATCCGGCAAGTTGGATCGGAGCGGAAAATCGCAGCCGATGGATCATCATCGTTAATTCTAATGAACACGACCAATCTGCCGTTTTGGATCCCGTTGTTGCACACCTTCTGCGCGAGAAAGGGGCAACCCCAGCTGATATGATCGACCAATTGGGCATGTCTGACTTTGTCCTGGACCGCCGCTTGGAGGATCTGGCTTTCAACAACCAAATTTCCGCAGTGGGTTTTACACCGACCGATGCACTTCATGTGCTCGGCAAGTCTCAACTGGGGGACGCGGCTGCATCCATTGCAGGGGCTCGAATTCTTGCGGATTTGCGGGGCGAGACGATTGAGGCCTTTTCCAACGCGGTTCTTGATGCGACACACCAGAAAATTGCCAACGCCATCTTAACCTATGCGTTTAAAAAGCAGACCGGAAAATCCATTGAGGCAGTCACCTCGTTAAACCAGGATGCCTCGCTTGTTTCTTGCCGCTTTAAGCTCGACGTCCCCATCGTTGGTATCGGCGCAGCAGCCCGTCATCTGCTGCCCGAGGTGGCCGACAGGCTGCATACCCAGGCGATTTTTCCCTCACACTTCGAGGTCGGCAATGCCCTGGGCGCTATTATGATTGCATTGAACGGTGAAAGGTGAAAATGAAAACGCTCACTCCCAGGCAGGATCATGCCGGCAGCTGTTTTGAAGCGACATTGGAGGTCGCCAGCGAAACCAGGGATGCCGTTGTCGTTCATGGCTGGCTTCATAACCAGGAACGCTGGATCCTGCATGCCTGGTGTGAAGTCGAAAAATGGGTCATCGATCTTACCGAAACCCGGGAGCCCATCGACAAAGACACCTACTATCGGATCTTGGGCGTCACGCCCGAAAGATCCATCCGCTATAATCGACAGGAATTTTTTGCCTCGGCGGCAAAGCATCGGCATTTTGGGCCGTTTGACAAGACATTTTTCTTTTCGGAAAAGACGTCACAAGATCCCCTGCTTACTTTGAGGCCCCTGCATGAGAAAATATAGAGATCAGTCAACAACGCCTTTCCGGCGGATACCGGTAACCATCATCACTGGGTTTCTCGGTTCCGGGAAAACGACTTTACTGAATCGGATTCTAAAAGAAAATCACGGCAAAAAAATAGCGGTGATCGAAAACGAATTCGGCGAAGTCGGGATCGACAACGATCTGGTGGTCGGGGCCGAAGAAGAAATTTTCGAGATGAACAACGGATGCATCTGCTGCACGGTTCGGGGAGACCTGATCCGCATCCTGCGCAACCTGCTGAAGCGTCGTGACCAATTCGATTCCATCATGATCGAAACCACGGGCCTTGCCGATCCGGGGCCGGTGATTCAAACGTTTTTCCTCGAAAAAACCCTCCAGGAGGCGCTCAGCATCGATGCAGTGGTGACTGTGGTCGATGCCAAGTTCATTGAGGCGCACATTAACAGCAACGACAAGGCCAAGGAACAGATTGCCTTCGCGGACGTGATTTTGCTCAACAAGACGGATCTGGTCGATGCAGTAACCCTCGATCGATTGGAGGGCAGGATCCGCAGAGTTAATGCCGCCGCGGCCATTCACCGGACCGTCAATGCTGCCATCGATATGGATCAGGTCCTTAACCAAGGCGGTTTCAAGTTGGACCGGGCCTTGTTGGTTGACCCTGATTTTTTGCAGCCAGAATACCCCTTTGAGTGGGCAGGCATGTACCATTTGCAGGCCGGTGACTACGAATGGAAATTCAAATACAGTCCGGTCGCTTTTCTCAACACGGCGTTGATACCCATAGACAGCGAGCCAGACGACGTACCCGACTCAGTAGTGAAAACCGCCGATTTGGTCTTCTTCGAGGCTGAACATATGATCTATCCGGGAGCGGCCTTTGCTCCGGGCCGTACCCTCCATCGGCTTCAAATGGCAGAAACCGAGTCCGTATATTCGATGCGAATTCAAAAAACCGGTCACTATGCATTGGTCAGCGAACACCATCCGAATGAATTCGATGCCATCATCTACAACGGAATGGAGCCGGTCGAACCCGTCGCCACCCGTGAGTTCAAACATCGGCACGGACACGATGAAGGTGTAACCTCCGTAGGCATTTCAATTCCGGGGAACCTCAGGTTGGGGCTGCTCGAAGCCTGGCTGCAGGTGTTGATAACAACAGAAGGGGAAAATATTTTTCGTATGAAGGGCATATTGAGTATCAACAACTTTGAAGAGCGATACATAATTCAGGGGGTTCACATGCTTTTGGAAGGAAAATTCGATCGTGCATGGGGGAAAGAAGAGCGCCGGAACAATCTGGTCTTTATCGGTCGAAACCTCAACCGCGATTTTCTCAATATTGGGTTTAAAGCGTGCCTGGCTTGAACAGTGTTTTACTACATGTAGAAGAAAAATGATGGCCAATGATACAGGATTTTGAGAACTGGAGATAACCCTGCAATGCTTCAAATGTTGATCATCGGCGGTGGCATACACGGCACCCACCTTGCGCATTGCCTTCTGAAACAAACACCGCTGACTCACGATGATATCCGAATACTTGATCCCCACGAAGAATTGTTGCATGAATGGTGGCGGTGCACGCGAAACTGTGGCATGCATTATCTGCGCTCGCCCTCTGTGCACCATATCGACATCGATCCGTTTTCTCTGGACAAGTTCGCCGTCCTCCCTGAAAACTGCCAGGATTGCAATTTCATTGCACCCAAGGACCGACCCTCGGTGAAGCTGTTTCGCAAGCACTGCCGTATGGTGATCGGCACCCATCGCCTGGAGTCTTTGTTGATCCAGGGCAAAGCGCTGGAAATGAAGAATAACAACAATCATGTTGGTGTGGTGACGGAGGACGAAACAATCGATGCCAGAATGATCTTGCTTGCCGTGGGCATGAACAATCAACCGCTGTGGCCGCGCTGGGCGATCCTGCTCAAGGAGCAGGGTGCGCCGATCCATCATGTTTTTGATCCAGATTTTAATCTGAATGCCACTCAAAACCGAGGACCGATTGCAGTGGTCGGCTCCGGGATCAGCGGTGTTCAGCTGGCATTGCATTTGGCTGAAAAAGGATTAGATGACGTCCTGCTGGTTTCAAGAAGGGCCATTCAGGTCAGCGATTTTGATTTTGCTCCAGGCTGGTTGGGACCCAAATATCTGGATCGTTTCAGTCGGCAATCGTTGGATGAAAGGCGCCAGCGTATAAAAGCCGCCAGGATGAAAGGCAGGATTCCCCAAGATACGAAAGCTAATTTGGATAACGCGATAGCAGAAAAGAAGATTTTCTGTGTCGTGGATCATATCACCGACGCAACATCCCAAACCGGGAGCCTGTTGCTGAGCGGCCGCCACGGTCCGTACGCATGCGGGCAAGTTATTTTGGCAACCGGTTTTCGCGATGAACGACCGGGTAACGGTTTTATTACACAAACAATAACAGAATTCCATTTGAAAACGGCTTCCTGTGGATTTCCAGTTGTCGGGCCATCGCTGCGCTGGCATGAGCGAATTTTCGTCAGCGGACCACTCTCAGAACTCCAAATCGGTCCCTCTGCAAGAAACATCGCCGGTGCAAGGCATTCGGGAAGAAGAATCACAGCCGCTTTCAACAAGAATCGATCCCCCGTAAGGTGATTTGACCCTCCATTCTCACAAATCTATTTATTAAAATTGCGCGACTGGATATATTTTGACCTTCTGTCGATGCAGTTGCTCTGAAATTGGCAATGGACTGCGATGAATATAAAGAGAAGTGCATCTTGAACAAAAAAACCTATGCCAAAAATACAAAAATTGAACCCAGCACCCAATACTGGCCCTGCAGACAAGGCTCCAACGAGTAGTAGCGTTATCGATTACCTCCCTGCTTTTTTCCTGGTAGCGGCCATTTTTTTTATTCCCACCGGCGATGAATCCGGGGCCCTCACCTCTCTGGCAATTGTTTTTGTCAGTATCGTGCTCGAGGCTATCCCTTTTATGCTGTTTGGATCACTGGTCGGTGGTTTTATTGAAGCCTTTGTCAGCCGGGAACGCATGGCCACCTTTTTGCCAAAGAAAGGTTGGTTGACTGTTTTTATTGCTGCGGGTGCTGGAATGATTTTCCCGATTTGCGAATGTGCAGTTGTGCCTGTAGTGCGACGCTTGATCGGTAAAGGCCTGCCGCTCTCCGCAGCCATTGCTTATCTACTCGGCGGCCCAATCGTGAATCCTATTGTAGCTGCCTCAACTGCCTTGGCCTATGCGTTCGATTGGCATATCGTCATTCTGCGCCTGGTTTTAGGCTACGGAATTGCTGTCGCGATCGGAACACTAATGGGCTGGTTGTTCACCGGCACCGAGGCCGTCAAAGACAGCAGCGACACACTCTGGAACAATACCCTATCCTGCAGCTGTCATCATCAGCTGGAGCAAGATCATTGCTTAGCGTGTTCCGGTAAAGCACAAACCTTTCCGGCAAAGATAAACCAGATCAGCAATACCACGAAGTGTGGTTGTGGCAGCAGCCATTCGACTTCTGACAGTTGGATCGACAAGGCAGGGTCGGCCTTTACCCACGCGATGGATGATTTTTTAGCTGTGGGGCACTATCTTGTCATCGGTGCTTTCATCGCCGCACTGGCTCAAACTTATATCGACCGTTCGAGCTTCTTAAGCTTGACGGCCGCTCCAGTATTGTCCGTGGTATTGATGATGACCCTGGCGATCCTGCTCAACCTGTGTTCCGAGGCGGATGCTTTTATTGCCGCGTCTTTCCAGGGCTTAATGCCCATCCCGGCCCAGATGGCCTTTTTATTGACCGGCCCCATGTTCGATCTAAAGCTTCTGCTCATGTATCAAAAAGTTTTCACGCAGAGAGCCATTGTTGTTTTGGCTTCACTTATTCTTGCGGCAGTGCTGGTGGTTGCGGTCGGCCTCGGAATGATAAATGGGGTGCTACAATGAAATCGCCTGAAGAACATTTCAAGCATTGGTTGCATCCTATCGTATTTGCCATCTGGACCGGATTTCTGATCTATCTATTGGCCAGCCAGCGCTACGTAGCTTTCCTGCGGCCGGAATTTGGTATCCTTCTGGCATTGGCTCACTTTGTCGCCATGGGCTTAATGATCGCGGCCATGATTCGTCCAAAAACAGAAGAGATGGACACGTCCGCTGTTTTGCGTTCGTTGGTGCTGCTGGTGCCAGTTTTTTATTTTGTGGCAATGCCGGACGCCATGCTTGGAAACCAAGCATTTAAGAAGCGGTTCATTGGAACCAATAACGGTGCTATCAGTCGTCAAGCGCCAACCATACTTTCACCTCAGGGAGCAGGAAACGCTCCGGACGTTGCGTCACCACCTGAAGAAATTGAAGGCACCCGGCAAGAAACGCCTCAGGAGCGAACCATCCTTGATATTTTTAAAAACCCCAATTTTTACAAAGGTCAACGGGTGATTGTCACGGGTATGATCCTGCGCGATGAGCAGCTCAAACCGCATTTCGGGGGCAGGGACACGGCGGTGTATCGTTTTCTGATCAACTGCTGTGCAGCGGACGCATTGCCCCTTGCGATTGCGCTGGATGCAGATAAGGCTGATGCTTTCGAAAACGACCAGTGGGTGCAAGTAGATGGGATCTTTGATCTTCACCAAATCAATGGCAAACCGGTTCCAATGGTCTCAAAGCCTCAGATTAAACCAATTGAGGCACCTGCGGTCCCCTATCTGTTTTAACCCAACACTTGATTCAAGGCTTTGGTTACACCGACACTAAAGTCTTCAGGAACGATGAAAATGAGGCTGTTGAAATGATTTAGATGATAACACTCACATCTGACTCAATTCAACCCGATCCTTACCGGTGTTCTTAACCCTTTACATGGCCTGGTCGGCCAGTGCAAGCAACGCCTCGACATCGCCTGCATGGTCAGGAAAGGTGGCTATACCGAAGCTGGCCGTAACTTTTACCTTGCGGCCCCAGCGGGTCAAAAAGGTGGTGCCTTTAATGGCATCTCTGATCTTACGGGCGGTTTCAGCGGCCTGAAGGCTGTTGGTTTCCGGTAGCACCACGACAAACTCATCTCCTCCGTAAGCAACGGCAAAGGATGGGCCCTCGAGGCACCCTTTGATCTGTTGGGCCACTTCACGCAAGGTTCGGCTCCCATTGAGGTGGCCAACTGTATCCACAACCGTCTTAAAATCATCGATGTCCATGAATATCAGAGAAAATACAACTCCTTCTGCATTGCATGTCTCAATGAGACCTTCCAGTACAAGTATTTCCTGATTCAACGCACAGTGTCCGGCGGCACCCTGTCCGAGAGCCAGCCGGATCTCTTTCACTTGCTCGAGGTCGAGATCGATGCTCAGCTCGAAGCGCAATGTCTCAGTCGCCTCGTCAAGTAGCAGAAGTGACCAGGTCTCGGAAGGAAAGAGCCTGGAAACCTTGTGCATGATTTTCTCCAAGAGACGATTGGGATCCAGCTCGGAAGTCAACGCTTTTCCAAAATCCAGACAGCTCAGCAGCTGTTCACGGCTCAACCGGCTGCCTTTTTTCATTTTAACTCCCTGTTGATGGTGCGTGCTCATTTCCGTCACCGGGTGGCCCGCCAATACGCCTTAAAAAGTCTACCATTCAGGTATAAACATGGGACAGGTCAGTGCCGAACACTTTACCCCTAACCATAATCTTCTGGTCCAGGCCCAAAGTGGGTCGTTGCCCACTATGGCAGAAGGATCATGGCCCATTTAGCTGACGGGCTTCTTTAGCCGGGTAAAGCGATGCACGACAAGGATAATGACAACGATGCCGCCGGCAGCGAGCAGCAGTTGAAAGAGACGCGAGAAAATGTGATCGACGCGTTGGTCGGCCGCTTGGTTGAATTGCTCAAGCGCATGGGTAAGGATCGGTGTGGTGGTTCGTTCGACGCCCATCGCCATTTTATTGAGGCTTTCCAGGGTGTGTTGTATTTTCTCAATGGCGACGATATACTCGTTGACGTCAAACGGCCTGGATGGAGCAGACGGATCTTTGGGTTCGAACCGGACCACCAGCCGTTCCACCGTGCCCAACAAATCCTGCAGGGACAGCATAATTTTGTGGGTCTCCTGAATCAACCGTTCCGCATCGGCGGTGGTTTTATGCAGGTTGACAAATGTGTTATCTACACGTTCCAGGGTCTGCTGCACGTCCGTATTGAGCCGGCCGATCGTCTTGGCCTTGTCGTCGATGGCCTTTAATTCGGCGGTGCGCTCGCGGGCAATCAGCTTCCCGGTGGGCTTCGGTC
>JASFFF010000189.1:0-7352 GCA_050124445.1 Desulfosarcina sp. | reverse complement strand
TAAGGATACAGCCGGTCAAACAAAAAAGCCCTGGCCGACAGCAACATGTTGACTTATAGTAAATGTTGATCAAATCTACTCTGACCCATTTGGGAGTGTCAGGGTCTGGGTAAAATAAATATCTGCCGCGCGTTTAAGGTTGGCTTTTGAGATAACAACTGGGACTTCTTCGAAAGCCGATATCGCTTCAACAATGGATATAATATCAGCTGGATAACATGCCCTCAGTTCCCTATCGGCAAATTCGGTACAAAGCCTTCTCAAAAACTTGGGGCTGTCTGCTTCACTTTCAAAACCTTTATTTTCCAAGACGCGGTTAAAAATTTTGTCGAAGACTTCAGGGTCAACCGGTCCCACATAAATTTTGTTCTGAATTCGTCTTAAAAAGGCCTCATCTGCAAGCTTGGTCGGGTCCAGGTTGGTGGAAAACACAACGGTCATCTCGAAAGGAATTTCGAATTTCACCCCATAGGTTAAGCTCAGATAATCCACCCTCCTGTCAAGTGGTACAATCCATCGGTTCAATAGATATTCAGGTGAAAGAATCTGACGGCCAAAATCGTCGATCACAAGCATGCCGTTGTTGGCTTTCATTTGCAGAGGCGCGGCGTATACACCGGTATTTTCGTCCATTTTTAGTTCCAGCATGTTGGGCGTCAATTCACCTCCGACGATTACACATGGCCTTCGGCACAGTACCCAGCGAGGGTCGAGCGCTTGGGCCTCTGTATCGACGCGCTCATGAAAAACAGGGTCATAGACCACAACAATCTGCCCGTCAAACTCAACGGCATAAGGTACAGCAATCATATCCTCGTAGATCCTGGCCAAACGGCTTGCAAGGCTTGTTTTGCCATTTCCGGTAGGGCCATATAAAAATATGGAATTCTGGGAATTCAATGCTGGACCCAATTGATCCAGAAGTTTGTCAGTCAGCACCAGATCGGTAAAATGGGGTTTTAAACTGAAACGATTCACTTTAACGTTGCCAGTTTGCGCCATGACAGCATTGCGATAGGTCTTGAGCGACACTGGTGCTGGGCCAACGTAGCGGCATATATCATAACTCTTTCTGGCAAATTCCTGACCTTTTTCTGATAAGGTAATGGTATAGTCGCGTCCCTGCATACCTTTAACTTCAAAAAATTGTTCTTTTCGAAGTCGTTCAAAAATTTCCTGTATGACGGAATAGGAAAGCTTCAACGTCTGACTCAACGCCTTCAAAGAACTGGTTCCGATTGTATAAAGGCGCCTTAAGACCAAGTCTTCTACCATTGTGTCGGGGATATCCAACCCACTCAAACTGTCAGAAATTTTTGCTCTAAAAAGGGGTCTGAAAGATTGGCTGTCTGCTTTGCTAAGATTGGCTTCCATGGTTACCTTCCAATTATATTTTAGATTTTCGAAGACTTCTCCGAATTAAAAATAAAAATTGATGCCGGCGCTGACATTGATGTATTTGACGTCCTTAACTTCTTCCAATCCGCCCGTGTAGTTTCCCTCAATGCCGAGTGAAACAATGTCATTGATAAAAAAATCCACACCGCCACCTACTTTGAAACACAAATCAGTTTCTTTGTCATCCGGTAATGGAAAACCGGCTGATTGGGCTGTGTCATTATAATCTACGTTGTAATGCATGATGCCGGCACCAGCTATTACAAAAGGTCGTATAATCGTAAAGTTCGGGAAGTACCCCTTTAAAGAAAGAATCCCCGTGAAAACCTCGACATCGCCCCCCACGGATGGGTCAGATTTCAGGACTCCGTCAACCTTGGAGACGTAATCGGCATCCAACTGAAGGTATAACGTACGTGCAAGACGGTACCCCAGTTTGGCGTTTCCGCCCCAGGTGTAACTGTCCCAATCAACCACATCACCATACGAAAAATTGGTAAAGATGTAGCTACCGCCAACGCCAACGTAATACTGCTTTTCTTCTGCGTTAGCCAAATTGACGATAAAAATGGTGGGAATCATGATCACAAATAGACCAATAATAAAATACCTGCTAAGCTTGCTCATCTGTTCCTCCTTTGATGTTTCGGTCTCAGACTTTCTCGTGTTGCTTGTAGAAATGATCGAGGATGATATTGAACACATCCATTCGCGACAACCCCGCTATGCCGTGAATACGAGTGAGCCGTTTATCCCTGATGGAAAAGGGTTAAGTGTTCCGTGAGATCTTTGCCGATGAGAACACTTATTTCGGCGTGCCCGTCTCTGACAATCGGCACTTCTTCCAGACGCTGCAGGCCTGGAAGTTCCTGTGACAAGCGGTAGGCCTCACCGAGATATTCCCTGGTGTAATAGATGCTGGTTCCTAAATGGTTGAAGTGGTCCGCATTGGATAGGTACATCAGGGCGAAACCTTTGCCAGTCAAATACTTGCCCACGTTTTTTGCCATGTGCCTCACACCGTTGCCATTGGAAACCTCGATTTTGACGCGGGTGCCAGGCAGATTCTGCGTTGCGGCATTATCTAATGCCAGTACTTCCGGCACACTGGATTCATCAAGTATCTTCCGACGGTTTTGGGTTAGGTTTTCCCTTAAAGCATCCCCGTTGGCTTCCGTAGGGTCTGCCTGGGCCAGGGAGACGGTGTAGATTGGCGGATCGTTTTCATTTTCTTTCAAGCCTTCCATAGCGGTCGTTTCAACCTGATCGATTTCGATGATTTCCAGATCTTCGATGGCACCGGCAGGGATAGTAGCAAAGCCGTCTTCGTCGTAACGAGCTACGAGTGGGTATTCCTCTTCACCCTGACGCTCCTGCTCAGGGATGGCGGTCTTTTCTTTGCTGCCAGAATGAATTCGAGCCAGACTGTTAGCGGCGACGAATCCTTTTGTACTAACAGGGTCCGATGGTTTGATGTTGGCTGCCTTGGAAAAATGCAAGGCGGCACTATCATAATTGCCTTCACGGTAACAGATACGGGCCATATTCATATGGGCTTCGGCCTCATCGCCTGCGGACAGAAAGGTTGCAAAGGCGGCATCATCGTTTCCAGATTGTACATATGCCAGGCCCAAATTCTTGCGGTATCGTTCGTTTTCGGCGTCAATCGCCAGAGCCCTTTTGAAGTAAGTCACGGCCATTTCAAAACGAGATTGAAGGAGGTAGGAGTATCCTAAATTGTTAATAACATCGCCAAGGTGCGGATCAATTGCCAGGGCCGCCAAATAGACTGCCTGAGCCCGGTCATATTCTCCCATCGCATCCAGGGAAATGCCCAATCCATTATAAGCCGAAACATTGCTGGGATCCTGCTGCAAGGCGGCCTCGAACTCGGTCACAGCCAATCGGTGTTTATGTCTGTTCTGCAGCACAACGCCCATTGAGTAGTGAGCGTTGGTATCCACTTTTGAAGCACCGATATTTGCGTGGTATGTGAATGGTGCTTGGGAGATTGCAACCCGATTCTGGCTTTCGCCGTTCTGGAACAAGGTGCAAGCTGAGAGCAGAAAAACCGACGTGCAAACGAATACTAATGGCGTCTTGATGGTTGCAATCAACTTTTTCATGTGTGGTCACCTCTTTGTTTATCGTTCGTTATTGGGAAAGGAAATGAATTTACACATTTTAAATCCCTTCAAAGATGCGTCTAACCCTTATTCTGCAAGCCTGATGATAACGTCTTGTGCGGCGTCAGTGGCCGCAGAAACTTCTCGGGGACCCATCTGTTTTTCCCAATATTTACCCAGTTGAATTTTTCATCTTTAACAGTGATGTGCGTCCCCCTGGGCAAGACCCCAATCACGTCGTCCCCGGTAGCAGGCCCAGTGCGAATGCTTACCGGAGCGACCGCAACCCTTTTTGTCGTTGCATGGGCTTGATCCTCCGACACCTCGGCGACGATGCGGGCGGACGCAACCGAAAGCTGAAATCGACCTTGCAGATCGGCCAGGATCGGCAAGACCAGAAAAACAAACAGGGCTATGCGTATTGCTGAAGGAGGAAGATTAATGGTTTGTCCGGTCGAAGTTTCATCACCTTCCGGAACCGGATGGCCCTGCGCTTCAATTTTGCTCGGGCTCGGTTTGCTTTCCGTGACCAAATATCTGGCGGATGCATACAACAAAAGGATTTGAAAGATCATAAGAACCGGAAACGCTGCCTGGAAGGCAATCAGGATTTCTGCCGATGGCCTGTTGATCGATTTATAATAAATCAGAGCAGCTATTCCCATAACTGCCAGTGATAGGTGGAACACCTTAGCGCCCCGGTTGTCTTTGCGCATCATTAGAACGGTTCCGCAGACGCAACTCCAGAGGAAGAAGGCGAAAAGCGCGTTCCAATGCCACAGGTAGGGGACCATGGATTCGAGCCCCCAGGAAATTCCCGTAAGTTTCAGCAGGGTCAGATTCAAGGCCAGCAGGGGATTGAAAGGATGAAATTTAGCAAGTAGAAAGATTGCCTGTTGGGAGTCTTCGGGAGATCCGGATAGGACGGACAACAGTCCTGATGTTGCCATACGAAATCCTTCCAAGCAAACAAACATGGTAACCAAAATGACTCCGAAAAGTGTCCATGCGACCCACGCAGCTTTGTTATCCGGCGTCTCCTTCAGGCTTTTTACCGATACGAGTACCGACCGGGTCAGCCACAACAACAACAAGGTCCAAACGATCAGGCCCAACCAGTTGGTCAGGATCATGTCCAAAACCGGGTTGCCGTGTAGGGCTTCCATCACCCGGATCACGGTCCAGATGGCAACCAAACCGAACATGGTGATCAATGCCGGTTTTCCACTGGCGACAATGCCATTTCCGACCACGTCGAAGTACTGCCTCCATTTTTTGCTTTGCCGGGATTCAACAGTGTCTTGCTTGTTCATGGTGTGCCTCCTGAACGATTGCACAGGCTATGGGCAACGAAAGTGGCCTTTTTTAACAGGGATGCCGACCCGTGGGCCCTTATTTTCAATTAGAATTTTCGCATCTCGACCTTTTTTAGATTGTTGTAGGCCTTCTCGTAGAATTTCGGACTGGCTGCTATGGCCTGGTTGAACGATTGAGCGGCTTTTTGATATTCTCCTTGCGCCATGAAGACACATCCCAGGTTGTTGTAAGCGCGGGCGGTATCGGCACCCTGCTTAAAAGCATTTAGAGCGGCATCATAGCGCCCCATCCGGGCAAGGACCAACCCAAGGTTGTTGTATATAATATCTTTCGAGCCGTTAGCATTTAAAGCCCGTTTGAAGGTGCTGAGTGATTCCTCGTATCGACCGGCCAGAGACAAAGAGACGCCCAGGTTATTGTAAAGCTGCCCATCGTGGGGATTCAGCAAAATGGCGTCGGCATACTCCCGCGAGGCCATATCGTATTTTCCCTGGAAATCGTAACTGTTACCCAGCAAGTTTCTGGTTCTCCAAGACCCGGGGTTCAGTTCGAGCGATTTGCGAAAGAATGGGATTGCCAACTCGTATTGGCCCATCTTAAAAAAGGCCGTTCCCATGCCCTCATGGGCAGCGGCAAAGTTCGGTTGCTTGTCCAACACGATTTGAAAGGCTTTGACTGCATCTTCATACTTGGCCGTGTCGAGAAAGATCAAGCCCAGCTTGTAGGCTATCTGCGGATTATCGGGCTTGCGTTCCATCGCTTTGCGATAATTTACAAACGCATTGAAATAATCTTTACTCTGGAAGTATCGGTCGCCCAAGCGCTCCAATTCCTCAACCGTCATTTCAGTGAGATTTTGGTCCAGGGCGGGATCCATTTGTTGTGCATCTCCATCCGCGTTCATAAAGAAAGATTCTTTAGGTTTGTACACATTGGCCCTGTTCGAAGCCGCGCAGCCTGAAAAAATAAAAGTGAGCGTCAGCAGGAGCAACATCAACCACGTCTTGGTGTGCCTTACTTGTTTCTTACCCATGGCACGTCTCCTATGGTCCTGATATGTCATGATCCACCTTGAATAAGTGTCCGAAAGATAATGATCGCCACCGGGGCAAGGATGACCGAAAACATGGCGGGAAATATGCAAATTGCCAGCGGAAATATTAGCTTCGTCGGCACTTTGGCCGCCGACTCCTCGGCGCGTTGATAGCGAGTTGTTCTGAAACTGTCTGAGAATACTCTCAAAGCTTGGGCCACGCTGGTACCGAAACGATCCGTTTGGAGTAGAACAGTAACAAGGCTGTGAACGTCGTCGATGTCGGTTCGATTGGCTAAATTCTTCAGGGCTGCCGTGCGGGCCTTGCCCGCACGCAATTCAAGGTTTAGCAACTTGAACTCATGGCTCAGTTCGGGTTGATTTAAATCCAGTTCTTGGCCGACGCGGTTGATGGCGCCATCAAGGCCCATGCCGGCCTCTACGCAGACCACCAGAAGATCGAGGGCGTCCGGGAATCCTTTGGTAATTCGATCTTTTCTTCTATGCGTTTTTATCTTCAGCCACAGATCCGGCACATACAAGCCCAGCAAAGAGATGAAGATTGCCGACCACAACATTGCCTGAGAAGAAATATCCGGCCAAAAGAGAAATGCTATGACAAGAAAGCAGATCGGTAAACTGACGGCCAGTAGAAATTTCGACCCCCAAAAAATGGTTGGAATATTTTTCCCTTGAAGGCCAGCCCGTTGAAACTTGATTTTAATATCGGCATCCTCCGACGATCTTCCTGGATTGGTCTTGATGCCAATGGCACTTAAGATTTGCAGAAGTATGTTGTTTGAATTTGTTGCCCCGCTTTGCTTCAGAGATTGTGCATCCGTATCTGATGACGTCCAGTCATCATCCGATCGAATTTTATTCTTAAGGGTTCGCTGGTAGCGTACCCGTGCAGAATAGATCATTATGCCTGTACTCAAAAGGCAGATTGCGAAAAACATTCCAATTGCCATCAGAAGCGGTACATCTACTTTTATAAAGTCCATTTTTCCTCCTTGGCTACGATGATCTCATACTTCAACTTTGATAATGCGATTGATCATTATGTAGCCCAGTACCATTAATCCCAGCGTAATCCCCGATATGGCCCGACCAATGGGATCCTCATGTAGGGGCGCCACCACATCCGGATGAAAAGTGAACAAAAAGGCGGTCAGAAGGATCGGCAGCACATAAAGTACGATGGCGGACAATTTTCCTTCGGCGGTGAGCACCCGCAGCTTGCCTTTGAACTTGAACCGTTGACGGATCAGGTGGGCCAGCCCTTCGATGATTTCAGCAAGGTTCCCGCCGGTTTCACGCTGCAAAATCACTGCAACAACAAAAAAATTCAAGTCCGGGCAGTCAACTCGTTGCACCATGTTTTTCAGTGCTGCAGCCACACTTTGCCCGAAATTGATTTCCTCCAGTGCCCTTTCGAATTCGGTGCCGAGCGGATCATTAAATTCCTCGGCGGCAAG
>JASFFF010000188.1:0-7389 GCA_050124445.1 Desulfosarcina sp. | reverse complement strand
TCCGTGTAGGCGTAGTAGATCAATACGTCGGCCACGTCCGCGTTGGATATCCACGTCTTGGAGCCGCTGATCAGCCAGTGATCCCCCTTGTCCTCGGCCACCGAGGCCATGGCCATCACGTCCGACCCGGCATCCGGCTCGGTAATCCCGAATCCGCCGATCAGCTCCGCCGTGCACAACCCCGGAATGTAACGCTGCTTCAACGCCTCGCTGCCGTAAGTCAAGATCGTGTAGGCACAACCCAGCACCTGCATGTTCACCTGCACCCGCAGCGAACTGGCCGCACGGGCAATCTCTTCGGTGACGATCATGGCCGCCAGCCAGCCCATCTCCTCGCCCTCGTAGGCTTCGGGAATCACCGTGCCGAAAAAACCCAGCTCCCCCATGGGCCGGATGGCCTCCTTGTATGGAAAATAGTGCTCCCGATCCCACTGATCCGCGTTGGGCGCAATCTTCTTGACGGCAAACTCGCGCACCGCCTTGCGCAGCATCTCCTGTTCCTTGGTCAGCTTAAAATCCATAGGGCCTCCTTAATAACCCTGAAATGATCCAACGGCCACGGGCGCAACGTGTAGGCGGTTGATTGCATGATCGAGAAAGCGATCGCAATCGGGCTTGACATGAAAAAAGCCATCCAACGGTGAACCAGCGCGGGCGTTATCGGGTCATACGCTTTTTCATGGGCGTTATATACGTCCCGTCAATCTTGGCAACCAGAGCACCACATCGGGAAAAAACGTCATCAGCAACAGTACCACGATCTGTAAGGCGATGAAGGGCAGCACCGCTTTGGATACATAAATCAGATCCCGGTTGGCAATGGCGCCGGTAATGTACAAACTGACGCCCATGGGTGGCGTACAATAGCCGATGGCCAGATTGACCGTCATGATGAGCCCAAAATGCATCCAATTGACATTAAAGGCGTCCAGCATGGGCAAAAAAACCGGTCCGAGAATCATTGTGGCGGATATGATATCCATAAACATGCCCACAACCAGCAGCAGTGCATT
This sequence comes from Desulfosarcina sp., assembly GCA_050124445.1. Lineage (GTDB taxonomy): Bacteria > Desulfobacterota > Desulfobacteria > Desulfobacterales > Desulfosarcinaceae > Desulfosarcina. The sequence goes on along the minus strand of JASFFF010000188.1, from coordinate 6,376 downwards.
CATAGCAATCAGAAAGACGGCCGGTGAGTTGATCGCCGACAGGACCGTTTCCGTGATTCTCCCGGGGATGTCTTCAAGGGTCAGCAGGCGGCCAAAACAGGTGGCGCCGGCGACGATGATCAGTAATGTGGCCGAGGTTACTGCCGAGCTGACCGTAATTTGTTTGACTTGACTGAATTTCATCGATTTATGGATGAACAGTTCTACGATAAAGGCGTAGACGCAGGCAACCACCGCCGCTTCATTGGCCGTGAATACCCCCGAAAAAATACCGCCGAAAATGATGATTGGCAGCATCAGCGACCAAAAGCCTTCCCTTAATACGGCCATCGTCTCGCCCACCGTTGGAATCGGTTTGCGCACGACCTCCTTTTTATTCCTGAAGAAAAAATAAGAATAGAGGCACACCAACAGCATGATCAGCATACCGGGAATAAAGCCGGTTAAGAACAGGCCTTCGAGGGACACGTTGCTGATCATGGAGTAGAGGATCATGCCGATGCTCGGCGGTATGATCACGCCCAAATTGGGCGAGGTGGTCATCAGCCCCAAGGTATATTTCTCCGGGTACCCATTATCCAGCAATGCGGGAATCATGAATCCACCCAGGGCCACGACGGTGGCCACCGTGGAACCGGAAATGGCGCCGAACAGGCCGCAGGCCAACACCCCTGCCATGCCCAAACCGCCGGGCAGCCAGCTGACCAGGGCATTGGCCACCTTGATCAGTTTTTCGACAATGGAGCCGGCAGTCATAATATTGCCGCATAGGATAAAAAACAATACGACCACCAGGGCAAAGTTATCCATGCTCCGGAAGAGGGTCTGAAAAAGCAGCAGCAGGGGGAAGTCGGTAAACAAGAGAAAGCCGAGTATGGCGGTGAAAAACAGGCACAAGAACACTGGGATATAGGTGGCCATGCATCCCAGCAGAATCAGCAGGATGATAATGTCGTTCAACTCCATATATGGTAGTCTCCTAACGGTGCCATTCCTGACGGCTCAAGCGTATGCTCATGCATCTGCTTTAGAGGCGGTGTAGTCCTTGTGAAGTACTTGAAGGGTACGAATAAACATCAAAAGACCGGTCAATGGCAAAATGGCATACAGATAGACCAGCGGTATCTGAAGAATCAGCGTCTTTTGGAATGTCCTGGCTTGCATGGCGGCCATTTGCCATCCGTAAACCATCATCATCACAGAAAAAACGAGAATTACCAGGTTGCTGAAATAGGTCAGCGGCACCTTCAGTTTGGGCAACAACTGAACCGATGCGTCAATCTTGATCATGGACCGTTGCTTGACGGCCGAGCAACATCCGATAAAGGTGGTATAGATAATCACCTCCCGCACCAGTTCCTCGGACCATGCCAAGGTGTAATTGAATCCATAGCGCAGCACCACGTTGACGAAAAGCGCCACCAGGGCCACCAGCACGCTGATGAAAAGCGTCCAGTCTTCGAATGTGGAAAGTATTTTATCTAACCTGTTCAATACCTTGCCTGTCATTGAAAAACCTTTGGCTTGCGGTTACAGACAAAAGGGGGTTTCACCATTAGAAACCCCCTTTTGTCAAGATTTGATTGCCGCTTCTATTTTGTATATCCCATAAAATCCTGCACCTCTTTCAAGTAATTGTCGGGACGATAGGTGTCGCCAGGATAAAGCTTGTTGATCTCGGCCGAAAATTTTTCATGGGTTTCATTGCCCTGCTCCCGCAAAATATCCATTTCGCTATCGGGCAGCTTGAAAAATTCAATCCCATTGGCCTTTGCTGCAGCAATTTGATCAATTTCTTGTTGCTTCGTCTGCTCGCGAATATCGGCGCAAACATCGTGAACGGTCTCAACGAAAGTTTTTTGCAGATCAGCAGGCAGCGTATTAAACCAAGCCTTGTTAAAGATCCAGATAAAAAGCCCTTGAGCATAATTAAGTTGGGTAAAATATTTTGCGACTTCGAACTTTTTGGTAATATTACAAACCATCGGTGTGTGGTCAAGTCCATCAATAACCCCTTGCTTAAGTGCAACAGGTACATCAGGCCAGGGCATGACCACAGGATTGAATCCCCATTTATCGTAATTCAATTTGTTTACCGCCGCCTCTGCTATTCTAAATTTTACTTTTTTTGCATCTGCAATAGTTTTAACCGGAGTTGTAGTGGCCCATCCATAATTGCCATATCCGGTGATATCTAGCCCCATGATACCCTGATGGTCCATGGCCATCATGTAATGGTCAAACAATTTACCGGAGCCGACGAACTTGTCCAGTTTATCAAATGAATTGATCAAAAAGGGCAGATTGATCAGACCAAAGCGCGGTCCCAGGTTGGTTGCAGCTACGGAACTGACCCCCATTCCCTGGATGGCACCCATCTGCAGTTGGTTGAGCACTTCCACTTCACCACCGAGCATGGAAAACGGTTTGTAATCAAGATAGATTTGACCGTTGGTGCGTTTCCACAATTCGTCGCGAATGGCAAAACCGGCATAAACACCTTTTATGACCGGATGCGATACATTGGAAACAATGCATTTGTATTTTGCACCGGATGGATCGAAATTGGCTTTCCATGCATCAAGCGATGGGCCTTTTTTCTTCGGCGGCTCTTTTTCAGCCACTTTGGCCACTTCAGTTTCCTTTTTTGACTCAACCGCATCTTCTTTCTTCCCACATGACATTAAAACTGACCCAAAGAAGAAAAGCACAACAACTAGAACCGATACCATTGAATTAGCGATCCTGACATTGGGTTTTTCCATGATTATCCCTTTCCTTTTTTCAATTAAAGATTGCATTTCCGACTTTATAGCGCTTTATAAATTTTTCCAAATTTATTATTTCCAAAATGCAGCAGGGAAACTTCAAACATCTTTTAAAAAGAAATTATAAGGCAAATTAAATCTAAACTGCCTTCTCGGAGGAGGTATACAGTTTCCGTTTCGAAGGTGCTTCTCCAAAGCCTCTTTATCAAACGGGCCAACAATCCTTCTTCCTTTTGGAATATCTACTACAAGAATATATTTACCGTTCTTATCAATAATCCCGGCACCTGAGTGTTCTTTACGGCAAGGTGATGATTGATCCTTTATACAAATAAAAAAGGTTTTATAACCGGACTTTTTTAATAAAAGCTGACCTAACTTAGCAAGGGATTTGCTATTACCAAACTTGTAGTAGAATGTCTTCTTGGGAGAGTTGTATTCATTGGGTTCATAAAAGAAATTATAATAAATAAAAAAATGTATCAATTCCGGAGCATTTAACCGGTCAAAAACGGTGTTATGGTTTTTCCATCTATCAGTATGTTTTTTTTCAATAATATCAAAACTTGCATATTTATGGTCAAATTTCCCGGGGGACTGCTCTGCCAGCATTATAATATAATCAACAACACCTTTATTTGACTCATAATACTTAACTATTTTTTCCTTCAAATTCAAATCTGTGCATGAATTATAAAGTAATTGGGCTTGTTGCGTTCTCCAACGCCATCTATGAAAATACATATTATTTTCAAGGACCCAAGCACTGTACAATAGCTTTTCAGTGCTAAATTTATATAACAAACCTTCTACTTCCTCATAGCTCTTGTCAATAAATAACCAGAGCAGAGCTTGAAGTGGCGTACAATACTTTCTTACCTTCGGCAATCCAACATAATACATCTCATTGAAAATGAAATTAAAAACCAATTCATTTTCTCGGTAACAATCAACAAACTTTTTTATCGCCGATACTTCATCATTAGATATACCATCTTGCAATTCGGGTATCCGACCAAGTTCATAGGCAATTTTTTTATTCTTGTTGTATAAAAGGTTTAACAGTATTTTCGCAGCTTTGTAATTTTGATCTATAGTTACTTGATTATTTAAAGCGTATGATTCGTCGAGTATGCTAATGTTTGGTGAAGTTGTAGCACAACCAAATGAAAATACTAAAAAAATTATTGATGCAAAGCGTAGAAGAAACCTATTTCTACTTGTTTTTTTATTAATTGCAATACGCTGCTCACGCATTTCAAAAAGACAATACTTTATTCTACATTTAATAAATCATATTCATTTGTAAAATTATTATTTATAGTTACGTGAAGCGATAGTCAAGAAAAAAAAGCATACAAGAATGCAAACGGGCAAGTCGTTAAAAAAAAACCCTGCTGAAGCAGGGCCCTCGAATCGACATGGAAAAATGGTATGTGTTCACGGGGTGGAAATGCCGAATTTGCTGCAACTGCCGGATCAGTAGCCGTTTACAGGGTGCCGAAGATGTGTGGCACCGGGCACGCAGATGGTTCGGTCATACTTTAAGTGTCCGGCAACAAAGCAGGTGCGGTGCCCTGTTAACGCTTAGGAAAGAGGGGTTCTGATTATTTCTCAGGGGCAGGCTGATCGCCGACTTCTTTTGCTGACGCTCCGGCAGACTCCTCGTCCTCTCCCACGGCAGCCTCCTCGACCTCAGCGATCTTTTTCACTTGGATAGCCGGTTCGTCTTGTTCATCAGTTTCTGCGGTGGCTTCTGCATCTTTTGCTTTTTCCTTGGACTGTCTGTCAGAATCGCTATCAGAAGCAGGTCCAGGGGTGATTGATGGAGCGGCGGTCTTGGTTGCAGGCTTCAATTTTTTCTTTTTAGTCGCTTTGACCTCATTTGAACTGACCAGCTCGATCAGCGTCATTGCAGCGGCATCGCCAGCCCGTCGACCAATTTTGACAATGCGCGTGTAACCACCGTTGATCGATCCGAAACGCCCCGGAGCCTCTTGGAAAACCTTGTGGACGACATCTTTTTCACGCAGGATCGACATGGCCATCCGACGGGCATGCAGGTCGCCCCGTTTGGCCAGGGTGACGATGTGATCGGCCCATCTGCGAAGTTCTTTGGCTTTGGCGTCCGTGGTCTTGATTCGCTCGTACTTGAATAGCGACGTTACCATATTTCTAAACATCGCATGCCTGTGGCTACTGGTTCGATTAAGCTTGACACCGCTTTTTCTATGTCTCATTGGAACCGTTACTCCCCTTCTTCAAAGGCCTCTTCCGGTGGCACAAAGTTTTCAAGCTTCATGCCTAGTGAGAGGCCCATTTCGGATAGCACTTCTTTTATTTCATTCAGCGATTTACGCCCGAAATTTTTGGTTTTAAGCATTTCGGTCTCGGTTTTCTGGACCAGTTGATAAATCTTCAATATTTCGGCATTTTTGAGGCAATTGGCACTTCTCACGGACAGCTCAAGTTCCTCAACGCTTCTGTACAAATTGTCATTAAATGCCGGTTTTTCCTGCTCTTCATCACTGGTGCTGACCTGCGGCTCGGCATCTTCATCAAAATTAATGAAAATACTCAACTGTTCTTTGAGAATTTTGGAGCCGTAGGCGACCGCATCTTCAGGAGCGACACTGCCGTCCGTCCAGACTTCAAGCGTCAATTTATCGTAATCCGTACGCTGACCGACACGGGCATTGCCGACGACATAGTTTACGCGTTTGATTGGCGAAAAGACGGCATCAATCGGTATGGTCCCGATGGGGGCGTCCGCATCTTTGTTGGCTTCCGCCAGTGAATATCCTTTGCCCACATTGACCACCATGGTCATTTTCAGGCTGCCTTCTCCGGTAAGTGTGGCAATATGCTGCTCGGGATTCAACACTTCGACATGGCCGTCATCGCTGGTGATATCCGCTGCAGTGACAGTCCCCTCTCCGGATGTATCAATCCGGACGGTCCTGGAGGTGGCGTCATCCATCTTTAATCGGACTTCCTTGAGGTTCAGGATGATCTCAGAGACATCTTCCATCACACCGGGAATGACACTGAACTCATGCTCAACGGACTCGAACCGGACAGATACGATGGCAGCACCATGGAGTGATGAGAGGATAGTTCGTCTCAAAGAATTTCCCAAGGTAATTCCGAAGCCTCTTTCCAGAGGTTCGCATACAAATTTACCATATTCCTCTGAGCTGCTAACGCGAACTTTGTCAGACTTGATCATCTCACGCCAGTTCATGTACATAAGTTCGTTTTTAGACATTACGTTTTCTCCAAAAAGGATTAAATTATCAATGCAGCTTTTTTTCAACCACGGCCATGCTCAAGACCCAAAGATCCAAAATTATTTGGAGTAGAGCTCGACAATTAGCTGTTCCTGCATCGGCAGAGTAAGGTCTTCGCGAACTGGGAAGCTTTTGATTTCACCCTTAAATTTCTCTTTCTCAACAGCAATCCATTGGGGCAGTCCTCTTCTAACCACCGCATCCAAGGAATCAACGACGGCCTGAACTTTTCTGCTTTTCTCGGAGACCTCTACAGTGTCGCCGACATTGACCAAGTAGGAAGGGATATTGACGCGTTTGCCGTTTACCAAAAAATGG
>JASFFF010000187.1:0-7398 GCA_050124445.1 Desulfosarcina sp. | reverse complement strand
CTGCGGCGGCAGCCGTTTTGTGCTATGCCTTCCATCATGCCCTGGCCAAAGGCGCCTTGTTCTTGGGCGTCGGCGTCGTGGGCGGCATCGAACAGCGGTCGCGCAAGGGGGCATGGCTGACGGCGGTCCTTGCGGTTGCCGCGCTCTCGCTGGCCGGCGCGCCGTTCACGTCGGGCGCCGCGGCCAAGGCCGCTCTCAAAACAGCCATGGTCCAATTACCCGCCGGCTGGCAGGAGACCCTGTCGATACTGCTGCCTTTGTCGGCCATCGGCACCACCCTTCTGATGGGTCGCTTTTTTTACACCCTGCGAAGCTTTCGCGCCCATCATCGTGTTTCGGCAATTGAGTTTTCCTCCTGGATCGCGCTGCTTGTGCTCTCCGCGACCCTTCTCTTTTTGCTTCCCGTGGGTCGGCAGATGGCGCCCGCGATGATGAAACCCGGCAGCATCTGGTTGTTGTTCTGGCCCGTGGCCGCTGGGGCGGGGTTGACCGCCTGGGTCTGGTGGAGAAGCCGGCGAACCGGGCGCGGCATCCCGTGGCGCCTGCCGGCCGGCGATCTGTTGGTGCCGGTCGAATGGTTGTTGGGGGCAATGAACCGCCTGGCATCAACCTTCATGGACAAGGGGGCACGGGTTTTCCGGGCACAGCCTGAGAAGACAACCGACGTGCGCGCCGATGGCGTACCCGCGCGAATCGAAGTCTGGGAGGCCGGCCTTGGTCGATGGCGTACGTCGAGCCTGATTTTTGTGGGCATTTTTTGCGCACTGCTTTATGTATTGGGCCGGTGGTAATGCACGACGACCCTGAATTCCTTGAGGGTTTTAGTGCTTTAGCGTCTTGAGAAAAAAAGATCAGGTCACGCTCCGTGTCGGCCAGCGTCATAAGTACAGGGAAATGTTCGATTTGTCGAAATTGGACAGGCTTTCCTTTCATACTAGAAGCAAAAGGTGAATGTCGTGACAACTGTCTATCGCCTTCCTGGCGGTTGGTTTATTTTTGAACGGCCAGTTTCCGTTCGATCAGTTCATATTTTAGCTTTTTGATATCACTGTCGATGCCTGCAAGAATCGCCTTCCTGCTTTCGGTCAGGTACTTATTTTTCAATCTATTCTGAGCTTGGTTCAATAAATCCATGCCGCCCTCTATATCATGATCCTTGAATTGGGCCCGGGCTTTTTCAATCAGCGGCATGACGGTGCCAATTTTTTCCTGTTTGATCATCCTGACAATGTTTTCAGCCTCTTCGTAAGCGGTCAAAATGGCCTTGTGGGTGTATTCTATTTCATCAAGTATGTGCCCTAAAGCATTCAAGGCGTCGTCTGTCTTCTTGCTGGGATAGGTCTGCTTTTTTCTGGCAAACCGGATGGCGGACTTGACGGCTTTGCGGGCATAGCGAACCTTTTTGCGTACAAAACGGCTCTTTTCAAAATAGTTGAATATCTCTTGAGCCAGGCCTTCATGACAGGTAATCACATCGTAAGGCAGACCATTTTTTTTAAAAGGTAACCAGGAAAACATAGGCGCTCTCAACGAATCGTTAATGGTTTCAGTCATCATCTGCACATGGCGATCCAATTGGTTAAGCAATAATAAGGCCAACATTTTCATTGACTTGCTCGGATAGCTTCGCCAAGGCCTGATTAATGGTGCATGGTCAGGGTGAGCGGGCAGGCGGCGCCTCGATCGATGTGTCAGGCAGTGTGGCGTCGGGTAGGCTTATCTTTAAACCGGTTATACGGGGCGGAGGTTATTGGGATGGTTATGGCTGACCGAATTGACCCGTTTGGATACGGCTACGCTGACAAGATCCGTATAGACCTTGTTTTGGATGATATCGTTGAGCGCCTCTATATCCTGGTTGTTCGGATCCAGCCAGGCATCGAAGGCCTCGGGCTTTAAAATGGCCGGCATGCGGTGGTGGATGGGCCGGACGGATGCGCTGGCTGCACGGGTAATAATGGTGCTCGACCGATATGGCGTGTCTGCCTTGCCCTTGTCGTTCCAACTTTCCCACAAACCGGCAAAGGCAAACGGTCGGCCCTGGGGAAGGGTTAAAAACAGGGGTTGTTTGCTTCCCTTGGGCCCTGTCCATTCGTAAAACCCGTCCGCCACAATCAGGCATCTGCGCTTTTTGAAGGCCGCACGAAAACTGGGTTTGACGGAAACGGTCTCCCCGCGCGCATTGATCATCCTGCTGCCGATTTGCGTATCTTTGGCCCAGAAGGGAACCAGGCCCCAGTGAAGCTTTTCCAGGCGGTTTTGACGGTCATGCCGAACAATCGCCAAAATCTCATGGGTGGGTGCGATGTTATAGTTCGGCTGAACTGCCACGTCGGCGACATCAATGGGGAACGCATCCAATAGTTCTTCTAACCGTCTAAACCCAACAAATCTGCCGCACATCACTCCTCCTTCGCGTATGGGGCGACACTTTCAATTTCGGCGACGGCAGCATCGTGAGGTTGGTCTGCCGCCGGATCGTTGAGCAAGTGCTCGATTATCGTCATGACCACCAGCGCACCGGTGAATGGGAACAGAAGCAGGTGAAAGCGCAAGATCACGCTGGCAAAGATCACCAAACTTGTCAAGGAGTTGGTGTGCCTTGACATTCTGGGTTGCCGGCGATAAAGCATCAAGATACCGGTTCTCAATCACCACCGAAAACCCAGCAGCGTCGCTGAGCATGGGATAAGGCGCGTTCGCCGCGTGCATGGCGACATTTCAGTTGGCGCCGTCAAGCATACATCCGCAGGTGAATGATTGCGGTTGGTACCGGATAGAAAGAGATCCGGTTGGAAAACAACCATCAAAGGAGGGCTCCTTGACGTTCCAGCACAACCTAACGGCCGGTGATACAATCACCAACGCCGAACTGTCCCGAATCTTCAAGTGCGCCACACAAGGCGGCATGCGGCGGTCTCACCAAACCGACTCACTGGTCCTCATTTCCGACCACACCAAGTATGTCCACCAGGATCGCTGGATCTCAACGAACCTCTTTTACTACACGGGAATGGGGCTTGAGGGCGACCAGTCACTCGACTATTTGCAAAACAAAACCCTCAACGCCTCTCCGGCCAATGGGGTAACCCCCTATCTCTTCGAGGTGTACGACCCGCGTAAATACCTGTTTCGGGGAAGGGTGAAACTCTCCGGCCGGGCCTTTGAGGAGTCGCAACCGGATATTAATGGAAAACCCCGTAGCGTATGGATTTTCCCGTTGCAGGTAATCGGATCCGCGGCGGGATTCAAGGTTTCGGAAGCCCTGATCGCCAGGAAACAGCGACGCATTCGGCGGCAAGCCAAACGACTACCCGATTCAACGCTGTTCACCATGGCTGTTCATTCGCAGAGAAGCCCATCAAAACACCTTACCGGCACGACCGTCCTCGAGCACAACGAATACGTGGCCGAGCTTGCCAGGCGCCGAGCCAACGGCTGCTGTCAACTATGCGGCTGTCAGGCACCGTTTCGCAGCAAGCAAAATGAACCTTACCTGGAAATCCATCACATCAAATGGCTGTCCAAAGGCGGCCGCGACACCATTGAGAATGCAGTGGCCCTCTGCCCCAACTGCCACACCAAGATGCACATCCTCAATCTTGGCGATGACCGACGAAAGTTAAAGCAGGAGGCGCAGAAGAGCTGCTGCCAGTTGACCATTGATGGTGGTGTTGTTTACGTGTGACCGCCATACATGGATGGCGCCTTGAAAGCAGCCAAACGGGCAAGACCTGACCAGGGCCTTGCCCGTTAAGCAGATGAAACCCATCGTGGCCTTGAGAAAGCATGCCGGATGCCAAAAACCACTCAGGTTAAGGAGCTTGGTTGCCTTGGCTTGACCCATACTAAAGCACATGTCATGCCATTTGCCTGTATTGTATTTTATCATTAAATTACTTAGAGTTATATTTATCCTACACCTAGCATGCCCGGGCGTATGGATAATTAATTTCCCATTTGATAGGCTGGCTGGGCAATTTAAGAACACTTTCCCGGGGCTTGGGGATGCAGGATCTCATACCCTGCCGCTTGATAAACGGCGGTTGGCGTGACAGTGGATCGGTAGCTTCGGCCAGTCCGGCATAAACCCGACGGAGGGTGCCATGAACCAATCATTGACCAAAAACATGGCCCATCTGACCTACGGTATATACATACTTACCACACGGGTCCAAAGCACCATCAACGGCATGATCGCCTCTTGGGTGAGTCAGGTGTCTTACGACCCGCCCTTGATCCTGACCGCCGTTCATCCCAACCGGTACACCCACGATCTATTGCACCAGAGCGGTCATTTTGCCTTGCACATCCTGGCCAAAGAACAGCGGCATCTACTGGCCCGGTTTAAGGGATCGGATGCAGCAAAAAAATTTGACGGATTGGAATGGACGGCGGGGGTGACAGGATGCCCGTTGCTTGCGGACTGCATTGGTTGCCTGGAATGCCGCGTCAGGCAGCATTTGGCGCCGGGTAACCATACGCTGTTTATCGGCCAGGTGGTCAACGCCGTATTTCGTGCCCAACAGACGCCGATGTGTACATTGGATTACGAGGGGTGCTATACGGGTGAACGGTGAGCAGAGAGCAGTAAACTGTGAACAGTGAGCGGTGAACGCTGAAACCAGAACGGCGAACGCTGACAGGCGCACCAGCCATGCCCCCAGCTACAGCCTGACCTCGACCTTTTGCGCCAGATGGGCCTTCACGGCTGCAATGGATACTTCGCGGCGGTGGAAGATACCGGCGGCAAGGGCCGATTCGGCACCGGTTTTCAGGAACACCTCCTCAAAATGGGCCGCACTGCCGGCGCCGCTGGAGGCAATTATGGGGATACGGATCGCCTGTTTGACCGCGTTGATCAATTCAATATCAAAACCCAGGCTGGTGCCGTCACGATCGATGCAGTTGAGCAAGATCTCCCCTGCCCCCAGCTGCTCACAGCATCGTGCCAAAGTGACGGCGTCCACATCTCGGCCTTCTCGTCCACCTTTGACGGTACATTGATACCAGCAATATTGCTCTCCCCGAGGCCCCGGAAAAGCGGTCTCGATGGTGGGATGGGGGGTCTGATCCGGTGCATCCACATACACCCGACGGGGATCGACGGAAATCACCACGGCCTGGTTGCCATACACGTGAGAAATCTGCTCAATGGCGCTTCTACCTGTTTTTTGCCCGCTTTTAAGGTAAGCCTCGACGATGGCAACCGCATCGCTGCCGATGGAGACCTTATCCGCCCCGGAGCGGAAATATTCGGACGCCACCTCGAGCGCCGAATAGCTTCGGCCGTTCTTGTCCGTGAAGTCACGGATGCCACCGCCGATGGTCAGCGGCACGAACACGCGCCTTGATGTCTCCCTGAGCACCTGGATCATTGGCATGTCTTCCAGGGGAAAGTCGCGAAATCCGGTGATGTTGAGAAAGGTCACCTCATCGGCTCCTTCAGCAAAATAACGCCCGGCCAGTTCCACGGGTTTACCCATGTTGCGCACGCGGCCCGCTTCTCTCACATCGTACTGATCGCCCTTGGTCACCACCAGGTCGCCGCGGTCATTGGCGCGAACATCCAGGCAGGCAATGATGCGCTTGGCCAGCCGCGTCCGGGGCAGCGGGGAGGTGATGACGGCCGCCTCGCGGTCCTGACGGATAAAATTTTCCAATAGGGTCAGCCCGGCGTCACCACTTTTTTCAGGGTGGAATTGGGTCCCCTGGATGCCGCCTTTCTGGACCGCACTGACAAAGGGGTACCCGTAGTCGGTGGTGGTCAGCACCACTGCCGGGTCATCGGCCACCACATGATACGAATGCACAAAATAGAACTTCTCGTCACCATGCAGCCCAAAAAACAGATCGGTGGGTTGTTGCAAACGGATACCGTTCCAACCGATGTGGGGTACAGCCATATCAATCTCAAAGCGTTTCACCCGCCCGGGCAGAATGCCCAGGCCATGCTCATGGGGCGCCTCATCACTGGCTGCGAAAAGGGCTTGCATACCAAGACAGATACCGAAAAACGGGCGCCCCGTTCCAAGGTACCCCAACAGCGGTTCGACAAACTGTTTGCGTCTCAAGGTCTCCATCATGGCGCCGAAGCTGCCCACGCCCGGAAAGACCAGTTTTTCCGCCCTTAGAATATCCTCACCGCTGGCGACAACACTAACGGTATCGCCCAGCTTTTCGATGGCATTGATGACGCTGCGAACATTTCCAGCTCCATAGTCCAGTAGGGTTATCATATGGGTCGTTTTCCTTGTGCGATTGGTGGTTCCCACAAAGACGCGTTCATACACCGTCCACCAAGCCGCCTCAACCGGTTATGCCTGGCGGTCGAGGGACTTCACCGGTCAGTGGATGGGCGTTGCGTGATCAGGAAGTTGCAATGCGGAATGCGTGGGTGATCGTGGCATTGAGGGAGGCCGTAGCGCCGCAGTACTTGTTTTGGGACAGATCGATGGCACGTTGAACCGCCTCGGATTTGATGTCGTTGCCGTATACCACATATTCGATGTGGATGTCGGTGTAGCGCCGTGGATGGTCCTCGGCCCGCGTCCCGGTGACGTGCACCGCAAAACCGGTTACCGGCATACGCTTCTTTTTGAGAATCGAAATCACGTCCATGGCCGTGCAGCCAGCAGTGCCTATCAGCAACAATTCCATGGGACTGGCGCCGCTGCCACCTTCCGGGTTGTCCATGACCACAGCCGGACCACCGTCGGTTCCGGCAATGAATTGCAATCCCTGTGTCCAGGTCAGTTGAGCTTGAATGGTCATTGCTACATATCCTTTTTTGTTTGGTGGATGCCGATCGCGTATCCGATTGACTGATGCCTGGCCATGCGCGTTAAAAAACCTGCCTCTCAAAACCGCCCGATTGCGTCGACCAGGTTGTCCGGGCATGCCCCTAAAGCAGGTGGCATGGTTGCACGCGGTTTACTCTAAAGCATATACAAGCACGGTCTCTTTTTTCCCTTTGATCGCATGATGCCCCATGGATCGTAGCGGGAGGTCCGTGTGGATGAGCCGCCCGCGGGTTTCACTGCTGATGAGAATATCGGTACCCAGTTTTTTATTGAGTACTTGCAGTCGAGAAGCCAGGTTGACCGTGTCCCCGAGCATGGTGTAGGTCTTGCGCTCCTCGCTACCGACGTTGCCGGCCAGCACGCGGCCGCTGTGAAGTCCGATGCCGTGTTGAATCGCCGTTTCGCCCGATGATCGACGCTCTCGGTTGAGCCGATCCAATGCATCGCGCATCTCCAAAGCGGCTGATACGGCACTATCGGGGTGGTTTCCGTCCGACTGGGCCACGCCGAATACCGCTTCGATTTCGTCTCCGATGAATTGAAGCACCATGCCGCCATTTTTGCGGATCACGCCAGCCATCTCGCTGAAATAGCG
>JASFFF010000186.1:0-7411 GCA_050124445.1 Desulfosarcina sp. | reverse complement strand
TGGACCGCTTCAAATCACTGCTGGTCGACCAGGCCGAAAAGCTGCATGGCAACCAGGTGCAAGGGTAGGCAATCCAGGACTTCTGTCATATCGCCGCGACCCATTCGATCAAGCCCCTCGAACGTATCATCGGCGGCGACGCGGGGATTGTGGTCGGGTGTGTTGAGAAGCCGACATCCTTCCCATGGGTCCACCGTTCGTGCCAACTTTGCGCGATCTTCACCTTCACCTGCCATGGGCACCAATAATTTTTGTCAAATGATCAAAATTTTGCTTTACATTACGTTATAGGATAATTATATTTTGATCAAACGACAGAAACAAAGGACGCAAGCATGCCGAGACCCAAAAAACCAAGAGTCGTGTCCGGTTATCCAGCCATCGCCGCCTTTATCCCCCAGGGTGTGCCGATCACCGGAGAAGTGACGCTGTCGGTCGAAGAACTGGAAGCCATTCGATTGAGCGATTTCGAGCATCTGGATCAGGAATCGGCAGCCAATCTGATGCAGGTGTCCCGCCAGACCTACGGCAGGATTCTATTCAACGCCCACAGTATCGTCGGCGAAGCGCTTGTCACCGGCAAAGCACTGAAAATCGCCGGCGGCAACTATGCCATGCGCGGCGGTGGCCGGCGGCGACGCGGCCGGCGGGGGCGCATGGGAGGTCTACAATATCACCCAAACGCATTTACTGGTGAACAAAATGAAAAGAAAAAAGGAGGTGATGAAATGCCCAGAGGAGATGGAACCGGTCCGGACGGATTGGGCCAGCAGTCAGGCAAAGGACAGGGTCCCTGTGGCCAAACCGGCCAGACCAGCCAACGGCAAGGTCGGGGAAAAAGACGCGGCGGTCAGGGCAAAGGCCGAAGCGGCAGCCGCGGACAGGGACAAAGCGGCGGCTCGGTAGGCGGCCGCGGTCAAAAACGTTAGACCTAACTTACCACATAACCAGGAGGATAAGATCATGCCAGGATTTGACAGAAGCGGTCCCATGGGGGCCGGGCCCATGACCGGCGGTCGCCGGGGGCTCTGCGGGCATAGGAGAAGCGCAGCCAACTGGCCCGCATACGGCAGAGACCATGGGTATGGCTCCGGCAGAGGAATGGGCTTTAGACGCGGATTCGGCAGGGGAGCGGGCAACCGCTACGGGACGTCATTCGGCTATGGCTACCCACCGGCCTCCGGTGTCGGGTACCCGCTAAGCAGGACCGATGAATTGGAGGTGCTTCGGGCCAATGCCGGCGCCATGCAAGAATCTTTGGAAGGCGTCCAGCGACGCATCGCTGAACTGGAAAAGGAGGGATCCGAATAGCAACGCCTGCGGGGTACCGGCCTGACGGGATCCCAAACCCAATTCTCCGCCACCCCGGTACCCCATTGGTGTGCGTGGTCCCCAGGCACATCCCGAGGTCATTGGCCCATGAGAATAACTATCATCTACGTCAGTGACTTTTCACTGATCGACCGGCTGGACGCCATCTGCCCGGCCCACTGCACCCGCTATATTGGCAAAATCAAGCGGCGATGTCCGGACAAGTACCTGGCGGCTGGTGCCGGCGGGGTGGTGGATGTTTGAGGTCTTTCGAAAAAGGCGTGAGCACCAGAAAAAAGATAAGGAAAGGAGAGACAAATGGCTATCGAGGTCTTGATCAGACGGCGCTTTGTCAAGGAAAAAGAATTGGCACTCGCCCCGCTGGTCGTCCGTTTGCGCTCCCTTGCGCTGGCTCAACGCGGTTATATTTCCGGTGAAACGTTAAAATGCATCGATCCTGCAGGTGAAGATGAATACCTGGTAAGAAGTACGTGGCGATCCGTCAAAGATTGGAAAACGTGGCTGCACAGTGAGACCCGGACAGCGATTCAGCGCGAAATCGACACCATCACGGGTGAAGCTACCGAAATATCGCATATATGAACCGCTGGTCAGCGGCATTTTTCCAGAGTATACAGGTTCGGGAAACGTACCTTCACAGAATGTTCCCCTGTAATTGAGGCGGTCCATTTTTATTCGGGAATAGAAAAGAGAAAATGGCAATGATACCCAAAGGTAAAAAAGGCCGCAATGGTGATTACCAGGCGCTGCTTGGCGCCTCGAAAAAAAAACTGACTCCGAAGCGACCCGCAAAGACCGGGCCGCTGAGGAGGCTTTTTGCATGGATCGCCCGGGGGGCGCATGAATCCCTTGCCGACAATCGGTCCTGTCCCACTTGACGGATCAGACATTAAGGCTTGCCAGGTCGGCAGGAATAATAATTCACCGATTCCTTTCGATGGTAGCCCCCTATCTCATTCGCATGCTCAATTGTATCAAGGGTCAATCTCTCCATGGTTATGTGGAAGGTCTTGGTTTGATGGTTCCGTAAAAAGTCCGATATCTGCGTTACGCTTCATCCCTCGACACTGCGGAGTACCCGTAAGTACGCTGCCTACGGCACCCGCGTTTGCGGTATTCCTCGGGATGGAACATAAATGTTCGCCGTTAGGATAAGAATCGATTTCCTGTTCGCCCGCTTACGCGCGCTTTCGCGGCCCGCAAGCCTTGATCTCGGCGCTTTTTACAAAACCATCTATATTGAGACTTTTTACCGGTTTATCTGGTTTGTACCATCAAGCCTATTTTAATGATCGGTTGCCTGTAATTTTAAATACCTGATAGACCGTCAATAACGCGCGCAACTGCACCGTGTGGGTGGTAGAATAACACCTAATTTTTTTAGAAAGCTTTCGCAAATTTTCTAAACACATCTTCCCACCGGGCTTCGTTCGCGCTCATCAACCCGCTTACTACCTAAAAGTTTAGCAATAGTTAATCTATATATTTGTGGCACATTTTATGCTCCGTTAAAAAATGAGAGTGGGTATTGGATCTGATTCATGGCAGAGGGCCAAGGTGTATCAAAATCTCGTAATCACTGTTTTGGTTAAAAAAGGAGGTGAGAAAAATGCCCAGAGGCGATAAATCAGGTCCAAGTGGCGAGGGACCCGGAACAGGCAGGGGCATGGGAAGTGCCCAGGGTAGTGGCCGCGATTGGGGAGGCGGTTTTGCAGCAGGTCCTGGCGGATATTGCGTCTGCCCGAACTGTGGGGAAAGCGTGCCGCACCAAGTAAGAACTCCCTGCAATTCACAGCGCTGTCCCAAATGTGGAATGGCAATGACGCGAGAATAGACCTGGTTTTTACGGCGAATAGCCTTTCATTTTTATTGTCCTGGGGCTATCATGGGTTGGTAATGTTATCAGACCATAGCAAAGACAATTAAGGACACAGGAAGAATATAAAAAGCTGATATTCGCGTTTCCATACCCTTACCGTTCTTACCTCACAAATAGGATTCACCATGTCTAAATTTTCTTTGGAAGTTTTAGAGCGGTGTGTGTTTCCATTCGTTGAAACGAAAGACCCCGATGTTCTCTTAGGGGCCGCTTTTGGCGAAGATGTGGCGCTGACGCGCGTTGGCGATGACGTCCTG
Organism: Desulfosarcina sp.; assembly: GCA_050124445.1. Classification (GTDB taxonomy): domain Bacteria; phylum Desulfobacterota; class Desulfobacteria; order Desulfobacterales; family Desulfosarcinaceae; genus Desulfosarcina. The sequence continues at coordinate 3,943 of JASFFF010000186.1, read as the reverse complement.
ATCTCCCATGTAGACCCAATCGTTGGCGCTATTGGCAACATCGGCTGGCTGGCCGTCCACGTGGCCTGCAACGACGTCGCCACCAGCGGAGCCCCTCCCCGCTGGATACAGCTGCTGGTGTTGACTCCGACAGTGGATGATGAGGATCTGCTGGAGCAAATCATGCGCGACGCGAATCGCGCCGCCAAGGAGATTGGCGTCTCCATCATCGGCGGCCACACCGGATACTCTTCCGGGTTATCCAGGCCATTGGTGGCAGTCACTGCCTTGGGGTCCGCCTCTGGCCGTAAGCTGGTACGGACCAGCGGCGCTCAAATCGGCGACCATGTGTTGGTTACCAAGGGTCTTGCCCTGGAAGGAACGGCCATTTTGGCTCAGGATTTTCGCGACGTAGCCCTGACATTGGGGGTAAGCGAAAAGGATTTAGAAACCGCGCACCATCTGATGGGTGAGGTGAGCGTTGTTCCGGAGGCCTTAGCCCTCGCAAAAAAGGGTGCAACAGCGATACATGACGTGACCCGTGGCGGGCTTTTGGAGACCTTGTTGGAGATTGCCCACCTATCAGGCGTCTGTATGGAAGTGGATCCTTCCCGACTGCCGATCCGCCCCGTGGTTGCTCGCTTCGCCCAGAGGTTCCAGTTCGATCCGCTGCGGATGATTTCTTCCGGGACCCTGGCGGCAACGGTTCCGCCCGACAGGGTCACGGCTGTGAGTAATGCTTTGGCAACGCTTGGGGTTCTCTTATCCGATGTGGGTCAGGTTTCAGATGGCGTCGGGGTGCGCCTCCTACATCAAGAAAAAACCCAACACTATCACCAAATTCGGTGCGAGGAAGACGAACTGACCCGTATGTGGACGCTCTATCCCCGGGGTGGGTAGTCAGGGACCACTACAGCTGATTGGTGGTTACCAGGACCTTGGCGTTACCTATGCGCAATCGCTGGGTAGATGGGGTTCGGATCAAAAACCGCAAAGAGAGGGCAAAAGGCAGCGCCCTTTTTCCATATACCGATGGCGATGACATACAACTCGGAACTTCTGCCGGCAGTTGTGTACAACAGAAAAAGAAGTTCATCTAAGGCGAAACTGGTGCAGGTTCTTTCATAGTTCAACAGATGGAATAGATTTGTCATGCATCGCCCGCGGGGCGAGTCAACGACCACCCGCGTAGCAGGTGGCTTCAATTTCCGGCCAACCGCCGAAAAGGCAAAAGCACCTTAGTGCGTAAATGGTTGCGGTTGTGACCGGGTGGATGGCACCCGGTTTGAAGACAACCAATCAATCCGCTGCCGGCAGTCGGTCCTGTCCCACTTGACGGATTTTACATCGGAAACTTGCCGGGTCGGCAGGAATAATAAGCATACACTTCCTCACTGGTGGAAATATCGGAACATGGAGGCATCCCCGGTGCGTTCCCTGGACGCGGATCAGAACCGGGATCATCCTTCTTTCTGAAGGGGAATGTGCCATTTTTTCATATATTTCCATATGGCCGTCCGGCTCAGACCAACTCTCCGGGCCACTTCCGCTTTGTTCCAGTCAAATTCATCGAGAAGTTCACGCAAGGTTTCCGGCGACAATTTCTGGCGCATTCTATTTGCGGAAAAGGCGCCACCGGAGCTTCTGTTATTGTAAATTTTTACGTCCGGCCGGCGAATCTCAATGGGAAGATCAGCCGTACTGATCAGCTTGCGATTACACAGCACAAAGGCGTGCTCGATGGCGTTTTCCAGTTCTCTGACATTGCCTGGCCATGGATAGTCCATGAAAATACGCAGGGCGGCTTTGGACAGGCCTGTCACCGCTTTGCCCGTTTTGCTATTCATGCCCGTGATAAAATGCTCGGCAAGGGCGGGAATGTCTTCCCTGCGTTTGCGCAACGGTGGAAGATGGATGGGAAAGATCTTCAGCCGATAGTAAAGATCCTCTCTGAAATGCCCTTCCCTCACCTTGGCATACAGATCTTTGTGCGTTGCGGTTATGATTCGAATATCAATTTTGCGTTTCTTCGAATCCCCCACGCGTTCAATCTCCTTTTCCTGCAGCACCCGCAGGAGTCTTACCTGGATAAACGGGCTCAGATCTCCGATCTCATCTAAAAAGATCGTTCCGCCGGACGCTTCCTCGAAGCGCCCCCTGCGATCTCTGTGGGCCCCGGTAAAAGCGCCTTTGACGTGACCAAACAACTCACTCTCAAGCAGATTTTCCGCCAGCGCACTGCAATTCACCGTGACCAGGGGGCCCTCTCGACGCTCGCTGTTGAAATGAATCGCACCGGCAACCAGTTCTTTGCCGGTGCCGCTTTCTCCCTGGACCAAAATGGTAGCCTCGCTGGCCGCCGCCGCGGATATCGCGCCAAACACCTGCTGCATGGCCCGGCTTCTACCGATGATGTTGTCCATACAGTGAATCTCACCCAGCCGCAAGGCCGCCGCTTCGGCTTTTTTGCGGGCTTGATTCAATTCGGTGAGATCGGTAACCGTCTCAACGATGCCGATCACGTCTTGATCCTTGACGACACTGGCATTTTTTATCACCGGTACATCATGCCCGTCCTTATGCCGCAGGTAGCATTCTTTGGCTTCCGAATAGGCTTTTTCCATGATTTTACATTTGTTTATGTTTGCCGGGCACGCCCGGCCAAAACAATGCGAGAATTGAAGCAGCTGGCACGTTCTTCCCAGCGCCTCTTTGGCGGTATATCCGCTGATTCGTTCCATGGAGGGGTTCCAGGAAGAGATTCGCCCCTCGGCATCCATGGTGAAGACCCCATCGGCCATGGAGTCGATGATTCGGTTCACGAACCGGACATTCCAGATCTCATGAATTTTAGCGTCCATTTTTTCCTTGGATGATCGATTGCGTTACTGAAACGTTACTAAGCGTTACAATAAGCTAAATACAAAATCGATGCATTGGTCAATACAAAAATTGGGGCTCGGAAAATCCCAATCGACGCATGTGCGGCCGGATTGGCATCTTGGCACTAGATGTGCATTTTATGCTTGTGTACCCACTATCCAAAGGAGGTGGCATATGTTTGCATTAATCTATGACACCCATGACCTGGATAAACCGTTCAAGATGGTGCTTTCCGTGCACAAAAGCCGGGAAACTGCCGAACGGGCATTGCAAAAGCGAATGGTCCGGTTAGGGAAAAAGGTAACGGATTGCGACACACGCGTTGTTTGGCTTAAGGAAAAAGTAAAACCCGGGTTTGGGGTCACGGAGAAAGCATTTTCAACCTGGCGCCCGGGAGAAACCATTCCTTACGGAGAGATGCATTCCGACAGCGATTGACCCAATACTCGATTCATTCTTATTCGGAGCCGTCATGCGTTACCTAACGTTACTTTAGCGCATATACTACCGGAACCAATCGTCCCCGTCTTCACCCCCGTCACAGTAGCGTCCAATGAGAACTTCAGGGCCGAGATTACAAGCTGCTTAACCGTCTATAATAACATTATATTTAATCTCTCCTCAGAGGTTGTTGCCTTGAGTCTGTGTTGTGGCATAAAAGTTGTCTATGTGAATGGTAGATACTTAAGCCGATGGGTCAGGAGGTGTCCTATGAATCGCCTAGCGAAAGCATCCTTGCTGCCGGTCAAGAGGCTCTCTTACCGACTGAGGTTAACACGACTGTACTACTGGTCTGAAAACAGATTGTACCCGTTGCGGAATGTGGCTGTCATGCCACAATTTTACTATCGATGGTTGTATCGCTTTTGCATCTGGTTGGTGGGTTTCAGATCTTTTCGACGGTTGGCGGATAAGGTCATGCACACGATTCCGTATCGTATTCGTTTTGAAATGGCCAGATGAGACCCCCGGCAAAGAGTGTATCGGTGGGACAAGGATGAGATCCCTTCGATGACATTCCCGGCATGACACCATCCACAATTAACAAGGAGGACTTAGTCATGATTAGGAACGCAGTCAA
>JASFFF010000185.1:0-7430 GCA_050124445.1 Desulfosarcina sp. | reverse complement strand
TTGTGGCTTTATTTTCAAGAAAGGGTCTCCCAGCAGTGGGCTTTACCGGGTGAAAGTGTATAACCAAAAAGGGCATCCGGTAAATAACGGCCGGGGGCTGTTTGCCGCGGCATTTACCAGCCGCTTCCCCCGCATTCCGGTGGAAGAAGAGGGGCGCCTGCACGACCCGGTTCTGAGGGAAAATTTCATTGAACGCGTGTTTGCTTTACAACGCTGGCGACAGGCGCTGGCCAACCGTCGTACCGTCGGCAACCTGGTGAACTTTCACACACGAGAAAAGCTGCTGCTGATGTCACACAGCCAGAAGCACTACCGTGAAATGGGACGCCTGGTAGCCCAGGGCAAACAGATAGAAACGGCGGACCTTTACAATCGTTATGAGGAGCTGCTCAACAAGGCACTCAGCCTTAAAGGCACGATCAGAAAACATACCAACGTGCTTATGCACCTGCTGGGATATTTCAAGAAGCAGCTTTCGGCCGATGAAAAAAAAGAGGTGCTCGAGCTGATCGCCAGCTACCGCAGCGGTCATTTACCATTGATCGTTCCTGTGACCCTGATGAACCACTTCGTGCGTAAATACCGCCAGCCGTATCTGGCAGACCAAACCTATCTGAATCCCCACCCACTGGATTTGCAGCTACGCAACCACGTTTGAAAACGGCTGCTGGCCAAAAGCCTTTACCGCCCGAAAGACTGTGATGGTATTTAAACATTAGAAAATCACTGTGCAATGGCTTGCATTGACCCATTGTCCCCAGCAAGGAGGCTGTGTATGACCACTTCGCGCATTGCCTTGGTCAGTGGCGCCAACAAAGGTCTGGGTTTGGAGACCACTTGGCAATTGGCCCGTTTGAATATCACCGTCCTGATGGGGGCAAGGGACCCGTCCAAGGGCCACCGCGCCGCCGAGCCGCTAATCGCCCAAGGGTTGTCGGTAGAACCCATAACCCTCGATGTCACGCGATCCGATCATATCACTCAGGCAACCGGTTTCATCCGCGACCATTATGGCCGGCTGGACATATTGGTTAACAACGCCGGAATGATACACCCAGAGGAACCACTGTTTGCCAACAGTACGGAAACGATTTCCCTTCAGGCCTTGAGGGAAACCTTTGAGGTCAATTTCCTGGGCCAGGTGGCCGTCACTCAGGCGTGCCTACCGCTGATCAAAGCCAGCCCGGCCGGGCGCATTGTCAATGTCTCCAGTATACTCGGATCGTTGCGCCTGCACAGCCAAGAAACGGCCGATGCAACCCAAATAAAACCGCTGGCTTACGATGCCTCCAAAGCAGCCCTGAACCAGTTTACCATTCATCTGGCCGCCGCCCTGAAGCACTCCGCTATAAAGGTCAATTCGGCCCATCCGGGCTGGGTCAAAACCGACCTGGGTTCCCAACGGGCTCCCTTGGACGTGAAAGAAGGCGCACAAACCACGGTAAGGCTGGCCACCATCGGACCAGACGGACCAACCGGAAAATTTTTCCATTTCGATGATGAGGTCCCCTGGTGATTGAATGATTGACCCACATTGGCATGGATTTCATGCCATGTTCGTGTTAGAACCCTTCTGCGCAAACAGACAACGCTTGGGTGATTCAGTATGCATTGGAGAAAATGAAATAATCGTTTATAATATAGGCTGGTTTAAAAATAGGATTTTAGGAGGTGCATGTATGGCAGAGAAAACATTTAAACAGGTTTGCGAGTGCGAAAATTGTGGGAACGAAGCTGAGATGGTCATCACCTGCTCACTGGAAGATGAAACTACCGTTAAAGCAACCCCTCGCATCGTGGCCAAAGGCGAAGGCAGCACATCAGGCCACGCCGTGTGCAGCCATTGCGGCGGAGAGGCGGATATCTGGTTGGATGTGTAGCTGTTGCCGGCGAACATGATTACGCGTTGGGATCAGTGCAGCTTCTCGACATACCATTCGACGGGATCCAGCACATCATAGCCCAAGTTGCGCAGCTTCTTTTTTAAGTTGGCTACGTTCTTGGCGAAAAGATACGGGAAGACCGCCCGTTTGCCAGGACCCCATTGCCTGAATACGAGGATGGATCCAAAGGCAATGTTTTCGGTTACAATGGCGTGAATGAGTCGCTCCATCTCTTCTAGCTTTTCCTCGACCACAATTCCCAAAAGGGCCCCGGGTTCCTTGATGCCCAACACCTCTATAAAGGCGTTCAACAGGTCCCTGTCCGAGACGATGCCTGCCAGTTTGAAATTCTCGTCCAACACCGGAAAGGCCCCCACCCTGGCTTTTTCCATCAACAGAAGCAGATCCTGAATGGTGGACGCGAGCGAAATCGAAACCGGATCCTTGGTCATGATATCCTGCACAAGAATGCCGGTGGTGTTTCCGGCATCCGGCGCCTCGGCCCGATACCCGTTAAAATAAGATGAAGGCATGGCACTGCGTATATCCCGGTCGCTGACGATGCCGATGAGCGTGCCGTCGGAATCGGTCACCGGAATGTGGCGAATTCGATATTGCCGCATCAGTTTTCTGGCTTCGGCAATATCCGATTCCCTGCCCAGCGTGACGACATCCTTGGTCATGAATTGACTGATAAACATGGGGCACCTCCCTATGATTGATTGGATCGCGCTACCGCATACCGCTTTTTGGAGACTCGCTGCGGATACTGCGACCGATCTGAAGGCTTAAAAAAGCCGCTTCTGTTCGCTTCCCGGCATCCTCCCGTGGATCGCTATAACCCAGAAGGCGGACGGTATTTCGTTTTAGAAGGGAATCCTGACATGATAGATACCATTTTCCAATTCTGTCAGGACCTTCAGACCGCATTTATGAAAGACCTTCATCATCGCACTGTTGGAAATCAGAACATCGGCCCAGAATCCCTCGACACCTCTCTCGCTGGCCAGCCTGACCAGAAGATTGAACACATAAGTCGAAATGCCGATTCTCTGGTACGGTTCGTCCACGACGAAAGCGATCTCGGCCCATCGTCCGTGAGGGTCGACAAGATAGCGTGCTTCGGAGACGATGGTGCCATCGCCGGGTTTACCGACGACGCCGACGATAGACATCACATTGCGCCAGTCGACGTTGACATAGGTCTGCATGCGTGTGTGCGGCATGGCCTTGAGTGAGGAAAAATAGCGATAATACACGGCTTCGTCCGAAAATCGATAAAAAAGACGCCGCATCTGCTCTTCGTCCGACGGGCGGATGGGTCTGAAGCGAACGACCGCCCCGCCTTTGAATTCCTGTTCAACATCGATTTGGGAGGGGTAATGGTAGGCGCTTTCGATTAGCCAGATTTGATCCCGGTAGAGTATATTCTCTTTTTTGGCACCCTCGATCAAACCGGCTCGGTCATTGGGATGGGCGACTTCTATGAGTGCCTGGGCGCGCTCACGTAGGGTCAGCCCCTTCAGGCTGGCCACCCCGAATTCGGTAACCACATGGTCAACCCCCTCTCTGAAATCGAAACGGTTTTTCAACCCTTCCACCGAAACGGTGATGTTGGCTGTGCCATGGGACGTTCGGCTGGGAAGCCCAAAAAGGGTGTACCCGCCCTCGGAAACCTGGGCGCCGTTGAGGAAAGCGAGCACCTCGGCAGGTCCCGAGGCCACGTTGCCCAGACCCGTTGGCAAGGCAATTCGTCCGGTAATATCCACCCGCTTGGGAGAAATAATCGCCGCGAATCGCGGGTTCCGGCCAATACTCAGGGGATCGAAGACTTTGTCCAAGGGCTGGAATTCAACCCTGGGATTCTGATCGAGCCAATCGAACAGGCTGGCGGTTCCACACGCATAGGAAGTAATCGATTTTCTTTTAAACAGCTCTTTATAGCGATTCGTGACGGCCCCGCTCTTCACCAGATCCATGAGTGCATCGCTGAAAAAGGGTGAGTGAATGCCCAGATGAACCTTATCGGCCAAAGCCCGGCCGACGGCTTCAAACAACGGCCCCATGGAGAAGGCAATGCAGCTTTGATCGTCGATGAGTGGATGCATGTTGGCTGCAATCCGATCGTACACCGATTCAACGGGCCAACGATCAAAATAGACCGGCGGTTCGTCCGACTGGATCAGCAAATCGAACTCGCCAATCTGAACAAAGGTATCTCCCCATGTTCGCGGTATGCGCGTGTTGATTTCCCCGACCACCAATCCGGCCTGTTCCATGGCCAGCCGGGCCACGTCCACAGAAACCCCCAGGCTGCTGTAACCGTCTTTGTCCGGCGGGGTAATTTGCACGAACACGGCATCCACACGAATTTTGCGTGTTTCCAACAGGTTGGGGATGCGTGACGGATGGCAGGGAATCAGGTCAACGTGACCGGCGGCGATGGCTTCTTCGGCCACCCACCCGGAAAAGAAGGTTTTTAATCTGAACTTCTGAGCCTGCAGGTTTTTCAACGAGATGGCCTCGGCCAGGCTGACAATCTGAATCAGCTCGAGATCTTGGAGATTGGCAAGTTGGGCAGCCATCAGATGTTTGACCAGCGTCCGGGGTTCAGCCGCACCGGTAGAAAGAAAGACGCTCATACCCGGGCGTATTCTTTCTAAGACAGCGTCGGGGGGGACCAGCCTGTCTTTCCAGCCCATGGCCACCTCCATGGCGTCATTGAGGATCGAACGCACTCATGAGGCAGGTGAAGTTATCCATTAACGCATCCGGTGACGCTTGAAGCAGTCGCAGGCAGGTCAATCAGAGGACTGGCACCCCGTGTATGTCAGACAATTTGAAAAATCGAGGGGACGGCCAGGTGAAGCGCTAAACAAAGAGGAAGAATTTGCTGATCTTGAGCCATTCAGATGCTGTCAAAAGCATACCACACAACCGCCTATCGTCAAGGCCGATTGTGTGCAAGGGCCCGCAGACAATCCGGACATAACCATTTGACACCCATGCCCGCAGGAACTAAAATGGGTGACAGATATCGGTGAGAGCGTTCAGTTGACCGATATGTCGAATTCGAGACTCCCTCCATGAGATCATTGACAGCACACTGCACATTAACGGCACATGCCTCCTTTCACCAACTGCTTCGTTGACCGTAACCACACAATCTGGCCGCAGCTGGCGCCCTTTCCGAAAAAGCAATGTTCCAAAAAGGAGGTGCGTCATGACAACCAAGTCAGATGTTCACAAATGCAAGAACTGCGGATGTATCGTGGCGGTCATCACCGGTGGCGAAGGCAATCTGTCCTGCTGCGACCAGGTGATGGAAATCGTGACTCCCAGCGATGCCAAGAAGCTTATCTACGACATGTCCCGGCCGGGTGCTCCGTAAAAACGGTCCAACAGGAAATCACGTGCAATCCTCTAAGAAATGGCCTATGATGGTCGGACATTATATTATGTCCTGCAGCAATGGCAAGCCCGGCTGACCGACAGCCGGGCCCATCGTGGAAACAGCCGTTGGAATCATCACCGTCGGACCAGTTGACACGACCAACGAACACTTTGTCGATGGGTGGATTTTTCGGTATATATACTGGAGCCGGTCTGAAAGATCGCCATCAGACCTTCTTTTTCAGAAAGACACCTGAGTCGCTGCGCAGGGACACCAAAAAAGGAGCGGTTTCTGATGGAAGGTCACATCAAATGGTATGACGAGAAAAAACGGTTCGGGTTTGTTACCACCCAGGAAAACGAAGATATATTTTTACATGTGTCAGGCATCAAAGCCTATGGTCATTTCGGCCTGCAGCGCGATGATCGTGTGGAGTTCGAGATCAAAGAAACCGCCAAGGGCAAACAAGCGGTCAATTTGAGGCCTGCCAAATAGTTGCCGGATGGATCCGGCAGGTGATCTTTTCAAATGGTATGGTAGGCGTGAAAGCCTTTGGGCACGCCGCCGGTCAGGGCGCATTTGGCATGGTGGAATGCGGGACTGTCATATATTTCGCGCAGCAGGGTTTCCTTGACCGAGGATGAAGCCAGATGGGCGATGCCCACGGCGCGTTCGGAGATGCTCAATCCCCGCGGATCGAAGGCCCCGTTCTCGGTTACAATCACCACCGGATCTGCGGCGATGGCGGTGGTGGTGATGCCCTCTGGACACATATCCACAATTTTTGACACGCCTTTGCCCGTGACCGATTTGAGGGCGATAATCGGCACGCCGCCTGCTGAAAGGTTGGCGCCGCGGATAAAATCACACTGACCACCCACACCGCTGTATATTTGACGGGCCTTCATGGAATCGGCCCATATGTTGCCGTGCAGATCCACGCCGATGGCGCTGTTGATGGATATCATGTTGGGTTGGTCGGCAATGGTGAGAATGCTGTTGGTATAGTCCGCCGGCCGGCTCTGTATGGCCGAGTTGTAATGCAGCCAGTCATACCCCGCTTGATCACCGGACAGAAAAATGGAAGCGATACTGAACTTGCTCCTGGTATTGGTGTAGCGGTTGGATACCACGCCTTCATCCACCAGGCGACGCATGGCATCGGCAAACAGCTCCGTATGGATGCCCAGATCTTTGACACCCTTGTCAAGGATCGCATCCGTCACCGCTTCGGGAACCTGCCCGATGCCGTACTGGATCGTGCAGCGGTCATTGACGAACAATTCGGCAATGATCCGCCCGATCCGTCTGGCCGGTTCGTCGGGCGGATCCACCGGGCTGACCGGCAAGGCATAATCGGTGTGCAGCATAAAATCGATCCAGCTGCCGGGAACCGTGTCCCCCAATACGAATGGCATGCGCGCGTTATGCTCGGCAATGATCAAGCCGTTGTTGGCCCGTACAGTTTCAATCGCCGCCATGACCCCCTCTACGGTGGTGCCCAGACTGAAATTACCCCCGTTGTCCGGTCCGGCCACCGTAATCATGGCCACCGTGGGATCGAAGTATTGGCGCACCTGCATGGGGATGTCGCCCAGATGCATGAGCTGATACTTGGCCCACCCCCTGTTGGTGGACTCGCGGGTGTGATGACTATTGAAAATGATGCGATGGGTGATCCGGTCACATGACGCCTGGTTGAACAGGTCGGCCACATCACCGAGAAAAAGCACCCCCATCAACGCAATGTCCCGGATGGCTGCATCGGCAGCCAGTTGGCGAAACATCACCTGAGGCGTGGCTGCGTTGCCCGATGCATAAATCCGACTGCCCGGCGGCAGCAGCGTTCGATTGACCAAATCTTCAACGCGTTTAACGATTTTCATCTTTTCCTCACGTCTGGTCGGTATCGATCATTGGGAAGCAATTGTTTAAAGCTCCGAATGGGATCTGGAAAAAACGCTCCGACAACAATCACGCCGATATGCATTCACTCGCAAGTGGCGGCTCGGGGCCTGGATCAAGGCCGCAGCGGGATTGTAACCGCAGGCGTAGCAGCGCACCGTCGAGGATGCCAATCACGGGAGAACGCCGATCCGGGCCGCGAGACGCCGCTGGTGAATTGAACTAGTGTCTGTCCAGAAATAGGCAAA
>JASFFF010000184.1:0-7437 GCA_050124445.1 Desulfosarcina sp. | reverse complement strand
AAGGCGGTAAACGTCAAGAAGGGTCAATTCCTGGCGCCTTGGGACATGGTTAATATCATTGAAAAAATTAGATCTGTTTCCAGCGTCCAACCCATAATCACCGAACGGGGGGTCATGTTCGGCTACAATAACCTGGTGGTAGATTTCCGAGGCATACAGATTATGCGGCAAACCGGCTGCCCGGTCGTCTTTGACGCCACCCACAGTGTTCAATTGCCCGGTGGTGCGGGCAGCAGTTCCGGTGGGCAACGGGAGTTTGCCCCGGTGTTGGCCCGAGCAGCCATTGCCGCAGGCGCCGACGGCGTTTTCCTCGAAGTTCATGAAGATCCGGAAAAGGCCTTGTGCGACGGCCCCAATTCGCTGCGCCTGGATCAGTTACCCGATCTGCTCACCCAGCTCAAAGCCATCAAAACCGCTCTGGCCGCCTGACTTTCCCATGACCGACATCCGCCTGAAACAATTATCACTGCTACTACTGGATGTAGATGGCGTACTTACCACAGGCCAGGTGATCTACGACGATGCCGGAAAGGAGACCAAGGTATTCAATGTCCGTGATGGGTTGGGCATCCGCATGCTCATGGATGCCGGATTGACGGTGGGTATCGTCACCGGCCGTCGCTCCATGGCGCTGGTCCATCGCTGCAATAATTTGGGCATCGACCTGCTCAAAGACGGAATCCGTGACAAAGCAGCCGCCCTGACCGACATCCTGGCGGAAACCGGCATCCCGGCGGAAAAGACGGCGTTTGTGGGCGACGATCTGCCTGATCTGCCGATCATGCGCCTGGTGGGTGTGCCCATTGCAGTCGGTGACGCCCACGAGCTGGTCAAGCAAGCGGCCGTGTGGGTCACGCGCACACGGGGCGGCTGCGGTGCCGTGCGCGAAATTAGCGAGCGTATCCTTAAAGCCAGGGGCGATTGGGAAACGCTGCTCCTAAAGCGATGACCATGAACCGCCGCCGTTTGCTCCGTCGCGCGCTGCTCCTTGTGGCCCTCTTGGTCATGGCCGCCACCGTTGTGGTATTCATCGGTTACCGCCGGGCGACCCGCAATCCGGATGTGTTGTTGGATCTGGTACAAAAAGAAGCCGACATGCAATTGAAGCGCATCCGCCAGACTGCCACCAAAAATGGCATCCGGGAATGGCGGCTGGAGGCGGAATCGGCCACGCTCCTGGAGAAACAACAAACCATGCTGCTATCCCGGCCAGATGTTGAATTTTTCATGCAAGATGGCGACAATGTTCATCTGACCGCCGACCAGGGAACCATTTCCACCGACTCCAGTCGCATCACTGTGTCCGGGAACGTGTTGGCCAACACCAGCCGCTACCGTTTCGCATCCGAAGTCCTCGACTACGACCCGGACACCAGAGAACTTATTTCCGACGCACCGGTGACGATCTCCGGCCAGTCATTCACCTTGAACGCCCAGCGAATGACAATGAATCTGGAAACCAACATCACGCGCTTCGAGGGTGGTGTGGAAGGGACGATCCGTGAAAATCTGCAGCTATAATGTCATCCTCGGGCTGTTTGTGGTGGTGTTTGCCTGCCTGTCCAGCCAATCCATGGCCCGCTCGGAACAACCCAATCCGCCCGCAGATGACCCACCCATCAATAAGATTCGAATCACCGCCCAGCGATTGGTATCCAACACTGCCGACAATCTGGCGGAATTCATCGGCGACGTGAAGGCCAACCAGGGCGAAACCGAGATCACGGCAGACAGCCTCAAGGTTTTCTTTTCAAGCCAGAACGAAGATGGAGAAACCTCACCGGCGCAGTCCCTCGAGAAGCTGGTGGCCACCGGAAACGTGGAAATTAAATTCGACAATAGGCTTGCCGTTGCCCGGCAGGCAGTATATATAACAGCACAACGTGTGCTGATTCTAAAAGGCCCGGGGGCCAGGATTACGAGTGGAGAAAACACCATCACCGGTGAAACGATCACCTTTTACCGCGCGGATGGACGCTTCACTGTCGAAGGTGGATCCAACGGCCGCGTCTCGGCCGTCATCCTCCCCGACGCATCGGGATTGGAGTAAGCTGTGGACGTGTGCCCTGTGGGAATCAGCTGATGGCCACCTTAGCCGTGCGTGAATTGGTCAAGGTGTACCGCGGGCGAAGGGTGGTAGACCAGGTCAGCCTGGAGGTGGCGAGCGGACGGGTGATCGGGCTGCTGGGCCCAAACGGCGCCGGCAAGACCACCACCTTTTATATGACGGTGGGATTAGTGACACCCGATAGCGGCAGGATATTTCTCAACGACACGGACATTACGGAATATCCCATGCATATCCGCGCAAGAAAGGGCGTCGGGTATTTGCCCCAAGAGGCCTCCATATTCCGCAAGTTGACGGTGCGGCAGAATATCCTGGCGATTCTGGAAACACTGCCGCTGAGCCGGCAGCAGCGGCACGAGCGCACCGACAGCCTGCTCGACGAGCTGGGCATCAGCCATGTGGCCGATTCAAAAGCGGCGGTGTTGTCCGGTGGTGAACGCCGCCGCCTTGAAATCACGCGGGCACTGGCTACCGATCCGGCCTTCATGCTGCTTGACGAGCCGTTTGCCGGCGTGGATCCGCTGGCGGTGATCGACATTAAAAAGATCATCGCGCATCTGAAGGGTCGCAACATTGGCATCTTGATCTCCGATCACAACGTCAGGGAAACCTTGGGTGCGTGTGATTCGGCGTTCATTTTGAGCGACGGCAAAGTCATCGAAACCGGTACGCCGGAGCATATTGCCGACAGCACCATCGCTCGACGAATTTATCTGGGAGACGAATTCAAACTGTAATATGGCTATCGAACTCAGACAACAACTTAAACTGACCCAACAGCTGATCATGACGCCCCAGCTTCAGATGGCGATCAAGCTGTTACAATTGTCCCGGTTGGAACTGGTCGACACGATTCGCCAGGAGTTGGAAGAGAATCCCACACTTGAAGAAGTTCAAGAGACACCCGAACCGTCCAAGGAAACCGAGGCCGAAGAGACGCCTGCTCCCGTCGAGGAAAACCGGGAAGTCACCATAGAGGAGAAGATCAACAACGAGATCGACTGGAGCAACTACATCGACGAGTACAACTCGCCTGGCAAGGTCAACTTTGAGTCCGAGAATCGTGAAGCCCCACAGTACGAAGCCTTTGTATCTTCCAAGGAATCGCTCAGCGACCACCTGTTGTGGCAGCTGCTGATGCTCTCGCCCACCGACATTGAAAAACAGGTGGGCAGTTTGATCATTGGCAGTCTCAATCCTGACGGGTACCTGCAGGTGTCCATCGAAGACCTCAGCCAGCAAAGCGGCGTTGCCTTAGAGATGGTGGAAGACGTTTTGGAGACCATGCAGTCGTTCGATCCGGTAGGCGTCTGCTCCCGGGATTTACGGGAGTGCCTCCTGCTGCAGGCCCACCTGTTGAAGCTGGATGACAGCTTGGTTACGGATATTATTTCCGACCACCTCAAACATCTGGAAAACAAGAATTACAAGGCCATCTGTAAGGCCTTGAAGGTTAAAATCAAAGATGTCGTCGCTGCCGTGAATGTCATCCGGGCACTGGAGCCCAAACCCGGACGGCAGTTCAATGAAGAAACACCGCACTATATCATTCCGGATATTTATGTGTACAAAAGTGAAGGTGAATTTGTCATCGTCCTGAATGACGATGGTATGCCCAAACTGCGGGTTAATCCGTTTTACAAGCGCGCCATTACCCGCAAGGGTGAGGTAAGCGCCAACGCCAAGGAGTACATCCGGGATAAAATGCGATCCGCCGCCTGGCTCATCCGCAGTATTCATCAGCGCCAAAAGACCATTTACAAGGTGATGGAGAGCATCCTCAAATTTCAGCGCGATTTTTTTGAAAAAGGGGTGGTTCATTTAAAACCCATGGTACTGCGCGATGTGGCCGAAGATATCGGCATGCATGAATCCACCATCAGCCGGGTGACGACCAACAAATACGCCCACACGCCACAAGGCATCTACGAGCTCAAGTACTTTTTCAACAGTTCCATCAGGCGGGTGCATGGCGAAGATATTGCATCGGCGAGTGTGCAGGCCAAAATTAGGAAACTCATCGAAGGTGAAAACCCAAAAAAGCCTTACAGTGACAGCAAGATGGCACAGATGCTAAAGGCTGACAACATCAACATTGCCCGTCGAACGGTGGCCAAATACCGAGAAATGATGGGCATATTGTCCTCCAGCAAGCGAAAGCAGTTTTAATGGCTTCCCGAACTATCGGCCATCTGGTTTCGATCTCCACTGTCCATCCGCCGACAAATGGTATTACCGAAACCGACTGAGGTTCCTGTCGCCAGGACTTCCCAAACAAGGAGGCCCCCCGCATGAATACATCGGTCCGATTCAAAAATCTGCAACCTTCCGATGCCCTGAAATCCTATGTCAGCGAAAAACTAAAGCGTATGGAAAAATACTTCAGCGGTCCGGCTGAAGCCAATGTGGTTTTATCCATCGAAAAATTTCGTCACAGCGCGGAAATCAACATCGCGGGAGACCGGCTGACCATCAACGGCAAAGAAGAAACCGAGGAGATGTATTCCGCCATCGACATGGTCCTGGACAAACTCGAAGTTCAAATTAAAAAAAGCAAACAAAAAAGCCGAGAATACCGATCCAAAGCCAAATCCGGCATCCAGGAGTCCGAACCGGCAATGGATGAGGATGGGGAACAACCCCGTGTGCATGTCCGGCATATCGAATACAAGCCCATGGACGTGGATGAGGCGGTCATGCAAATGGATCTGGTCAACTACAACTTCTTGGTGTTCACCAATGCGCGCACGGACGCGGTCAATGTGCTTTACCGACAAAAAGACGGCAACTATGGATTGATACAACCTCGTACGTAGCCGATATAGGGAGCCACCGGTCGTCAACGGGTGCTGCCAATTTCATATCAGCCAAAAAAATGCCCGGTGGGGTAACAGAGCGATGAAGATACTGGATGTATTAGACAAAGAAGCGATCCTGGTTGACCTGAAATCCACTGATAAAATCGGCATCTTAAATGAAATGGTGGCCCCCGCTGCCCGGCTCACCGGTGTGGACCACAACGACATGGTCCAGGTGCTGATGGAGCGCGAACGATTGGGCAGCACCGGAATTGGCGGGGGTATCGGCATCCCCCACGGCAAACTGAAAAACCTTGACAGGCTGGTCCTGGGATTTGGACTGAGTCGTCAGGGGGTCGATTTCGAGTCCATGGACGGTCGCCCCACGCACCTGTTTTTTCTGCTGATCACACCCGAGCATTCTACCGATCTGCACTTAAAGTTGCTGGCCCGCGTATCCCGGCTGTTGAAAAAAGAGCCCTTGAAAGAGATGATGATGAAAGCCACCAGTGCTGATGAAATCATCTCTATTATCGGTGAAGATGATGACGATTTTTAAAATCGCCGAATCGCCCGGATATGGCACCGAACAAAGACTTGCGTGCCATTTTCGAGATAGGGTTGCAGCACCATCATCCCTGACCTCGTGACGTGAGAAACGCGCCTTGAATCGCCTGCCGATCACAATTGTCACCGGACGTTCCGGCTCCGGTAAAAGCACCGCACTGGCCGCATTTGAAGATTCGGGCTACTATTGCATCGACAACATGCCCATTGCCCTGCTGCCTGACTTTCTAGATATGCCGCTGGACAATGCGGATGCATTTGCCGGCCTGGCGTTTGGCATGGATCTTCGGGAGCCGCGCTTCATCCATCGATATGAAGCGGTGCTTGGCGCACTCAAAACCAAACAATGGTCGGTTCGTATCATTTTTTTAGAGGCCGATGAGAAGACCCTGCTGAGGCGCTACAGCCAAACACGGCGTAAACATCCCTTGGCCCGGGACAAGAGTGTGCATGAAGCCATCCGTGCAGAGCGTTCGATCCTGGCACCATTGCGCCATAAGTCCGACACCATCATCGACACGTCTGATCTGAATGTTCATGATCTAAAAGCCATCATCCGCAATCTGGCTGTCGGCGACCATGACCGCCAGCCAATGAAAGTCCAGATCATCTCTTTCGGCTTTAAGTACGGCTTGCCCGTCCATGCCGACCTGGTTATGGATGTCCGTTTCCTGAAGAATCCTTATTTCGTCGAATCATTGCGTCCATTGAGCGGAAAAGCGGAAAAAATTCGTTCTTTTGTCTTGAATAATGACCAAACTGGTTTATTTTTACAGAAATATTTTGATCTGTTAGACATTTTGATTCCCCAATATGAAAATGAAGGCAAATCGTACCTCACCATTGCCATCGGTTGTACGGGCGGTCGGCACCGTTCCGTTGTTATCACCGAGCAATTGCAAGAACACATCGCGTCATCCGGGTACAGCGTGGCGTTGACCCATCGCGACATTGACAAATCCATATCATCATGAAAAAAACATCCGGTCCAGTTACCCCGAACAACCAGATGAAAGACAGGCAAATATGATTGGCGTACTAGTGGTTACCCATTGCCGGCTCGGAGATGCGCTGCTGGAGGCGGCTGATTTTATTCTTGGCGAAAGACCCGAAGCCATGGCCGCCGTATCCATCGATTTGAATGAAAATGCGGACAAGTTGCGTAAAAAAATAGCTGACGGGATAAAAAATGTGAAGAGTGACGAAGGTATTCTGATTCTCACGGACATGTTCGGCGGCACACCATCCAACCTGAGCTATTCGTTCCTTGAAGAGGGACGCATCGAGGTGATCTCGGGGGTCAATCTGCCCATTTTGATCCGGGCTGCCAGCGCCCGAAAAAATCAGTCGCTTTCTGAACTGGCAAGCAATCTGGAGTCCTTCGGCAAAAAAAGCATTTCTCTGGCCAGTGGCATTTTAAAAGGGAACAAGCGCGCCTGATCCTGACGACACCGCAGCCGATGAATCGATACCCGCCTCTTTCGAAGGACCCATTCGATAGCGTACCAATATCTTTTCTGACCGGCTGCTTCGTCCACCGGCAACCATTCCTTGATGTAACAACGTGGGTAAACAAGCGCTCAATGCACATGGTACGATTAGATAGCCTAAAGTGAACAACTGACAATTGACGATCGGCGTAAAACGTAAAGGAGGTTGGTATGAGCATCAAAATTGGCATCAACGGTTTTGGCAGAATCGGCCGTGTGGTTTTTCGTGCCGCAATGAACCACCCGGAATTGGAGGTCGTGGCCATCAATGATCTGACCGACGCGGCGACGATGGCTCACCTGCTGCAGTATGATTCGGTCCATACCCGCCTGGATGTGGATATCCAAGCCAAGGACGGGGCAATCGAAGTCGACGGCAAATCCATCGCCTACACCGCCGTCAAGGATCCCGAAAAGCTGGCCTGGAAGGACTTTGGTGTGGACATTGCCTGCGAATGCACCGGCCTTTTCCGAGATCGCGACGGTGCTGCCAAACATTTGACTGCCGGTGCAC
>JASFFF010000183.1:0-7442 GCA_050124445.1 Desulfosarcina sp. | reverse complement strand
GTAATAGCAGTAGGCACAGCGATGGGGACATCCCCGCTGGGTTTCCACCAGAACCATGTTTTCAATCTGCGGTTCCAACAGACCGGTTCGATAGGCATGGTGGCTTTGTTCAAACCAGTCATCGGCGTCGGAGCTTCCAGCCCCGGGCGTCCACATGGCGTGGTTTTTCAACAAGTCTGCAAATAGGGACTCTCCCTCACCGTAGACATAGTAGTCGATGTCAGGGGATTGAATCCGTGAGTTGTCCGGTGTGACCTCGGATCCGCCGAAAATAATTCGTGGCCCGTAAACGGACTTGAGTCGGCTGGCCAGATACAGGGATCGATCGAGATTCCATGTGTAAACGCTGAACCCAACGATCGTGGGCGCATGGGAAAGGATTTGCTCCATAAGCGCGGCGTCACCCAGGTAGGTGCTGACGCTTTCTGGAAGGATATTCACCGATGACACACCGGCAGCGTCGGCGGACATCTTCAAGCAACTGGCTGCCAGCGGGATGTTGCCGGTCTGTCTGCCGAAATTGAGCTGGGGAATGGGCAGCTGAAGCAGCAGGCATCGTCTGTCATTGCCAGGGGATTGACTGATAGGGGATGCCATTTTAGCGCCGTTTTAATCGGCAGATGCCTTTTGGGGAGTGGCTTGGCAAAGAGCCGGTCCCTGTGTCCAGTATACTTTCGCTGACCACCGGTCGCGGACCGTTGGCTTTGTTATGACTGATCTGTTCCCGCTGCTCTGCCATAAGCAACGGCGGGTCGATGGTACAGTGCAAGTGCAGGCAGGTACGCTGCGGATCGATGCGAACCACGGTGCCGTTGATGGGCGCTGTGCGACCGCTTTGAAAAATAATTTGTCCCTGAATTGTTTGATCAACGGCGTATACACCGGTGCAGTCGAGGCTGATACCGGTCTCGGAGATATCACGGACCGGGCAGGAGAACCCTGCCGCCGAGTCGGGGTCATCAACCTTCTGGACAAATTGGGGCCGCGACGTTTGATCGAATTGCAGGCGGTAGTGCTGGCGGGGGCGTTCTTGGGCAGGCGCCTGGACCCGGGTGGTGGTTGCTGAACGGCGGCGCTGCATACCCACCAGCCGACAGGCTGTGATCAGCGCCACGACCGCGCTGATCATCAACACGGCCGACACATAGTAACGTCCATGGGCAGATGCCGCCAGCGGCCACTCCTGTCGGTACCACCAAGCTGCCATGAATATACCTGCACTGATCAAAAGGGAGATGAGGTTTTTTTTTATCATTTCAGTCCAATCCAAACAAAAGTGTCGGTTGTTGGTTGTATGATAGTCTGTTTTTCGGCTTTTTTCCACGTTTCTTGAGCAGTTGACAAGGTGATGAACCCGCGGGCACGCCTTTGAAAAAGAGGACGGGTTGGATTTGGCCATCGCCAATGGCAGAATCGTGACTATATTGACTTAGGCAATCAACGGGGTAGAACAACAGTGAAATGAGGTCAAACGGGATTGAATGGCACACAAAGACTATTATCAGATTCTGGGCCTAGAAAACGACGCGGATGAAAAGAGTATCAAAGACGCCTATCGGGAATTGGCCTTTAAATATCATCCGGATCGCAACGAAAAGGGTGCCGATAACGCCGATATGATGAAACAGGTGAACGAAGCCTATGCCGTGCTGTCCAATGCAGAAAAGCGGCGTGCATATGATGCCATGCGGCGTCGATTCGGTGAGAACGCCTACGGGCAGTTCCGCAGTACCTACACCGACCAGGACATTTTCAGCGGCTCGGACGTGCATCAGATTTTTGAAGAGATGGCCAAATCGTTCGGTCTTCGCGGGGTCGATTCAATTTTCGGTGATTTCTATGGCCCCGGGTACAAACAATTCGAGTTCAGGCGGCACGGTCTACACGGCAAAGGGTTCATTTATCGTGGTGGCTATGGCAAACGCCGGGGGAAGGCCATGGCTGGGGGGACTCCCTCCGGAGTTGGCCGATTGGCCGGTTATTTGATGCGAAAATTAACTGGCTTGAACCTGCCACAACTGGGCACAGATATCCATGATACCATTTACCTCAACCCGGATTTCGCCCGATCTGGCGGACCATTTCCCTACCATCACCACCGACGGGACAAGAAACTGGTGATCAACATTCCCGCCGGCACCCGAGACGGCCAGCAGATCCGCCTCGCCCGTATGGGGGCCTCCGGCAAGCATGGCGGCGAAAGCGGCGATCTTTATTTGAAAGTTAAATTTAAAAAGCCATTATTGGAGAAGGCCAAGGAATTCATTGTTTCAGCACTTGGCCGATGATACACTGTCAATCAGCACCAGTATTCAAGTGCAGTCACTTGACAAAACGAGATAAGGAGGCATGACCAGGTCAACAGTCGCATGGCATCAATCCGGTGTCTGTCCATCACCGATCGTTTCTGGATGGCCAACGCCTAGCTCCCCATCGGTCCTTGGATCTCCGGGGGTTGCCAACCCAAGTGGTGTACGGGCCGTACAACCGCGAAAGGAGGACGCAATATGCAAATTTTGGTTACCTTCAAAAACGTAGACTCCTCAAATTATTTAAAATCCTACCTTGAAGAAAAGCTCGCGCGTTTAGAAAAAATCATGCCCCACCCCGGTACGGCCGATGTGGTTTTCCAGGAAGAGAAACTGCGCAAGATCGTGGATGTCAACTTGACAGGCAAGGGCTTTGATGTTCACGCCACCGAAGCCAGCAGTGCCTGGAATGAAGCCATCGACCTGGTCGTCGACAAAGCCAAGAAACAGCTAGTCAAAAACAAGGAGAAACTTCAATCGCACCGTGTGGTCGAAGCCTAGGTTGTCTGAAAGACCACCACGGTCGGTCAACAGGTAAATCCTAACATAGCACTCGAGACACCTGTTTTCCGAAATGGTTGTGGCACCATACAATGCGCCACCCTGTGAAAAAAGGCAGGGTGGCGCGTCAGTTTTATTTTCTAATCAAATGCTGAAGTTCGGGGCGACTCAGATTGTCCGCGTCCACTATTGCTTTGCCGTTGGCTTCGATGCGGCCGCTCAAGCGGCCTGTCTTGAGCCACCGGCGAATGCCTTGTTCAGTCAGAAAGGTCATACGGGCAAAGGTTTCGATATCGTATGCCGATGGGGAACCGGTTGATTTTTCAAAGATGGGACCGGGGCCAAGCGCAGCCGGTTTGGCTTGATCTTTCTTTTGCGCGACAGCCTGATTGCTGATTTCGCTGGCGAAAATGGCCCATTTGCCACTGCGCTTCTCACCGCGGATTTTACCCTGGCGCAGCATGTGAGTGATCGTGGAAACGGCGATGCCTGTTTGTTGCGAAAATTCAGCGGTACTTAACGTTTTCTCATTGTCGGCCATACAGTCCGCTCCTTTCATGGCCCGTAAGGATCGGGCGTGGGGTTATGGGTGTCAATCAACGCGGTATCATATGCCTGATGCAGGTCAACCCATGCTTTGGGAAATCTGATTGACGGCTTCGATCGTGGCTTGATTATAACCGGCCAAATCGTCTTCGTCTAATGAGAGAAAATCCAAGGCGCCTGGATCCAATTCGTATAAATTCGCATCCGTACAACTGCCGATGCCACTGTGCATGGCGATGTGGTTTGCCGTGTGAACGATATATGCCAGCTGATTGCCCTCGGATGCGGCCGGATCGTGATGGAACCGCATGGCGCTGACATGATTGTCCGGTAGCTTCCATTTGGTGCATAGATCCGAGGCCAATTCCGTATGATCAAACCCCAAAACCTGTTTTTCCACCTGCAGGAATGAGACGCCGCCGGCCAGGGCCTTGTCGACGCGGGTTTTGCGTTCGAAAATATACCGATCCAGTGCCAGTTTGCCCGCATCGTGGATCAGGCCCACTGAGAAGGCATCATTTTCCAATGCCGGTGCGCGGTCCCGGGCAATCAACCGCGAACACAGGGCCACGGCCAAGGAGTGCTGCCACAAGGCGCCGGATCCCATTCGGTAGCCTTTGAGACGACTGCCCAGCAGGCTGGTGGCCGAAACCATGGTAATTAACTGTTCCAGGGTCTTGTGCCCCAGCACCACCGAGGCTTGGTGTATCGAAGAGACCATGCCGGACAGCCCGTAGTAGGCCGAGTTGGCCACCTGCAGTACTTTAGCGGCGATGGCCTGGTCGGTTTCGATCACTTCGGCGATTTCTTTGAATCCGGCTTTCTCGTCGGCCATGACTTCGCGGGCCTTGTGGATGATCTTGGGCATCGGCGGTAGATCTTTGATGCTGTTGAGGATTTTTCGTTTCAGGTCGGTCCCGTCCAGTTCTCCGGACGCTTTTTCGGCCAGTGGCTTGAACACGACCTTGCTGTCTGCCTCTTCGGCTGGGGCCGTCGTCGGCTCAGATGCCGGTTCAGCCTTGACCCTGAGATCCAGAGTGATTTTCGATTTGCAGCCGGGGCAGGGGAAAGACACCTTTTTCCCGCTAGGCAGGCGATCATCGGGAAGCTCGAAAGATTTTTCGCAATTGCCGCATTCAACTTTCATGAAGACACCTTTCTCAGGCCCATCCAGTTTGGTGCAGAGTCGCTTGATCGATTAAGCATTATAGCGGTATTTGGCATTTTTGACCAGAGTCAACGATTGCCCGCATATCGGGGGGGCTTGGATTTCCGGCCGAATACCGTAAATGCAGCAGCCAAGCACGCAAGTGCGACACCAGTCGCGGTTGTGACGGTGTGCGAAGCACACGGTTTGAAAACAACCAATCCAACTACCGCATGACCTTTGGGGCACGAGGATTTCGTATAGTCATGTTTAATCATCGTCCCAAGGTAAAAAAACTTGATAGTTGAATTGGGTCCTGCTGCAAAAGCGGCTTGATATTTCAAGTCTGCCGTATTTATGCTATGAGATCGTCAGCAGGTACACCTTGCGCCTCTCATGAAAAAGCAGATAAAGAAACCACCATGCATGTCAGTTTGATGGTCGCCATCACTGTGGACGGAAAGATCGCCAGGGCTTCGGATCACTATCCCGATTGGACCGGCAAGGCAGACAAGCGGCTTTATGTCGACATCACCAAACGAGCCGGTGTAATGATCATGGGGTCGACGACCTTTGATATCATCGGCCGGGTACTGCCTGGGCGCAAGACCGTGGTCATGACCCGCAATCGCCAGCGCCGATCCGAGCGCAACGATTTGGTGTTCACCCAGGATTCGCCCGAAAAGATCGTGGCCGATCTGGCCGCCCAGGGCTATGAGGAAGCCGTGGTGGTAGGCGGCGCCACTATCAATCAGTTGTTTGCCGACAAGGGGCTGATCGACGAATTGATATTGACCATTTCGCCTTGTGCGTTCGGTACCGGGCTTTCTATCTTTTCAGATGCGCTGGACCTCAAGCTGAACCTCAAGAAATTCTGGCAACTCGATGACAATACCCTATGTGTTCGTTACACCGTGATCCACGAACAACCGCCAGCCTAAACGAATGACTGCCGACGATTCATGGCTGCCAACACCTGATACAATCCCTGTGTGCCCAAATTTTCCCAACCCATAGCCGTGGCGGCCACGTAAAACTGGTGCACCAGTGCCAATCCGGGCAGCGAGAGACGCATGCGCCGACACTCTTCCAGGGCGATGCCCATGTCCTTTACGAAGTGCTTGATGTAGAACCCGGGATCGAAATCGCCGTCGGCGATCCTGCGCCCGAGGGTATTGATTGACCATGAACGGGCGGCGCCTTTTCCGATGACGTCGATGACCTGATGGGCCTGCATGCCAGCGTGTTGGGCGTATAGCAGGCATTCCACCACGCCGATCATGGTGCCGGCAATCAGAATCTGGTTGGTCATCTTGGTGTTCTGCCCGGCGCCGGCAGCGCCCATCAGGGCGATGGTTTTACCCAGGATTTGGAACAGTGGCAAAATATCGTCGAAAACCGCCTGGTCGCCGCCAACCATAATGGCCAGGGTCGCTTCGCGAGCCCCCACGTCACCACCGGATACGGGCGCATCCAACGCGTGCACGTTTTTTTGCGCACATTGTTGATGGATGATTCGGGCCAGGTCAGGGCTGGAAGTGGTCATGTCAACCACCGTATTGCCGGATGCGCATCCGGCCAGCACCCCATCGTCGGCCAAGATGACCTCACTCACATCATCCGGAAAACCAACCATACTGAAAATGACGTCGCTGGCCTGGGCCACGTGTTTGGGTGTGTCGGCCCAAGCGGCCCCTTTTTCCTCCAGCGGAGCAGCCTTGTCGCGAGTGCGATTATAAATCGTCAATTGATGTCCGGCATCCATCAGGTTCCTGCACATGGACAGGCCCATCACGCCGGTTCCGATCCATCCGATACGTTGTGCTGTCATGGCATCCTCCTCTTTGCCGCTCGTTGCGAGCGTATCGTCACGGCAAGATTAACATATATGGGTGATTGGTCGTTTCAAACCAGGTGTTTTGCACCCGCTATCAACCGCAACCACTGAGCCACCGATGTGCGTTGACTTAAAAATGGGTGTTATGGCGGCCTACTCGAGAAAAAAAACCGGCCACCAGCGGCAATTGTCGCAGTTGAGCAGATGTTGTTCGAATAGTAGGCATGCCAACAAAAAAGGGGTGCGGCTGGCAGCCGTAACCCCTTTGGTCCGAATTGGTCGGGACAGCAGGATTTGAACCTGCGACCCCAGCGTCCCGAACGCTGTGCTCTACCAGACTGAGCCATGTCCCGATGGGTGGTCCTTGTATGTCAAGGCATATCAAATGTCAATAGATGCGAATGCGTTTATAGTGCCTTTTTATCGGTGAAAGGGGTTGAATAAGACAATTGTTTCTTCTCTTCCCGGTCCCACGGAGACGATCTGGATCGGCACGCCGGTCAGGGTCTCTATGCGTGTCAGGTATTGGCGGGCAAGTTCGGGCAGATCCTCGAAGCGTCGAACACCGCGAATGTCCGTTCGCCAACCGGGCAGGGTTTCGTAGACCGGCCTGCATGCGGCCAGTTGGTTCAGGTTGGCCGGCACATATTCGATCCGCTGGCCGTCCAATTCGTAGGCCGTACAGATTTTGAGTTCATCCAGTTCGCCCAGGACGTCCAGCTTGGTGATGGCCATTCCGGTGAGGCCGTTAAGCCGCGCCGCGTTGTTGAGGATGACCGTGTCCAGCCATCCACAGCGCCGGCGGCGACCCGTGGTGGCACCGAACTCCGCACCGGTTTGCTGGATGTGGTCGCCGATGTCGTCAAACAGCTCCGAAGGGAATGGACCGGCACCCACACGGGTGGTGTAGGCCTTGACGATGCCAATGACGCCGTTGATGTCTTTGGGTCCCACACCGCTGCCGCAGCAGGCATTTCCCGAAACGGTGTTGGAGGAGGTGACAAAGGGGTATGTCCCGTGATCAATGTCCAGGTGCGAGCCCTGGGCACCTTCGAACAGGATCTGCTTGCCGGCCTTACCCGCTTCATGCAAGCTTACGGCT
>JASFFF010000182.1:0-7504 GCA_050124445.1 Desulfosarcina sp. | reverse complement strand
CATAAATTAGGTAACCATCGCAAATGGTTAAGTGGTGTAGCACAGTCCGTATTGACAAAGCCGACAGCGGATTCTATGATCCGCCGAACCAACGTTTGTTCGACACCACGCAGGTATTACCCAGGAGTTTGGTAATTATGGATACCCACGAGGAAACAATTGATCTTTGGCAGGATCACTCGTTGACATTTCTGGAGATGGCCTTTCGCACCGATCACCGCGAACGACTGGAAAAGATGGACGGATACGCAAAAAAAGTCGGTGATTGCGGTGATACGGTAGAATTTTTCATCAACCTATCCAAAGATACCATCGCCTCCCTTTCTTACGATATCAACGGCTGCCTCAACACCAACGCCTGCTGCAATGCGGTGGTTTCGCTGGTCGAAGGCAAGTCCATGGATGCCGCCTGGCAACTCACACCCGAACAGGTGGCTGAATTTCTGCAGTCTTTGCCCAGCGATCATTTCCACTGCGCCGAACTGGTGGTTGGCACCTTGTATCTGGCGCTGGCCGATGCCAGTGAAAATCGCCGCTCACCATGGAAGCAGATGTACCGCTGACCGCTGTTGACCGGGGATTGCAGCGCCTTATTTGTCCTTGACAGAAATAAGCAAGTTGACTATAGGTTCGACTTTGAATTCGGCTGCTTTGCGGCCCTTACACGGTTGTTCCATCGTAGCCATTCTAACCGAAAAGCTGAGGTTGATTTGACGGCGCCCACATTTGCCTAAGGGTGCCTCCGGGGTGAAACCGCAGATGAGTTCAGCACAATTACTGGCGGCTAAAAAACAAGAAATCCTAAATAGCTGGTTCCAGATCACGGTGGAATCCTATCCGGCTGACACGGCACGGTTTCTCAAGCGCCAAAGCGATCCTTTTGCCAATCCGGTGGGGCGGACGACCTATAAAAGCCTCGATGCATTGGTGGATGCATTGTTCACCGACGCCGGTCGCGATGAGATGGCTGCAGCGCTCGATCCCATCTTAAGAATACGGGCCGTGCAGTCCTTTACCCCTTCCAAGGCGACCGGCTTTGTCTTTTCTCTGAAGCAGATCATACGACAGCACCTTTCGGCCAATGGTCTCGAAGCGGGTGCAGAAATAGATCAGCTGGACCGGCGGATCGACGAGATGGCCTTGGCGGCCTTCGATATTTACGTGGCCTGCCGGGAGAAGGTATATGAACTCAAAGCATCAGAATCCAGAAATCAGTTTTTCGGTTCGTTGAAGCGGGCAGGTTTGATCGATGAAACCGAGGCATAGGGGCCCGGTTTCTGAAGCTTCCTTATAACCTTTCGATTCAGGCATCCGGCAGCGGCTCGAAACTGGCCGCTTCCTTCTCCGGGCGGGTGTCGGTGTCAACCTGACATCGTCATGACCGCAAGCTGGGGGGTGCGCGCAACGCGAAGCTGCCAGACGCCAAGGAGCGAGGTGCGGTTCGATGAATAAAAATTACATGGTTAGCCTCATAGCGGTTATCGTGCTGTTTATGATCGCCTATGTGGGTGCGCAGCAGGGGGCAGGCCTGCAGGTGGTCTTCGGCATCATTGTGCCCTATTTGGCGGTGGCCCTGTTTGTGGTCGGGTTCGCCCGCCGCGTGATGAGCTGGGCCGGATCGGCGGTGCCTTTCCGCATCACCACCACTGCCGGACAGCAGCCGTCCTTGCCTTGGGTCAAGCAGGATAAAATCGACAACCCATCCTCAACGCTCGGCGTCGTGGCGCGGATGTTTCTGGAGGTTGTTCTGTTTCGCTCCCTGTTTCGCAACACCCGCATGAAGCTCAAGGGCGACGGCAAGCTCAGCTACCAGCTGGAGGTGTTTTTGTGGATCG
Source organism: Desulfosarcina sp. (assembly GCA_050124445.1). GTDB lineage: Bacteria > Desulfobacterota > Desulfobacteria > Desulfobacterales > Desulfosarcinaceae > Desulfosarcina. The sequence goes on along the minus strand of JASFFF010000182.1, from coordinate 5,669 downwards.
GTGCCCTGGCCTTCCACTACGCCTTTCTTACCGTATCGATCCGACATTTGCGTTTTTTCACCGAACCGGTGCCCTTTTTCGTCACCTTGCTTGAACAAGTGGATGGCTTTTTGCGCATCGAAGTGATGTACGACGTCATCCAGGCCGGCCTGCCGGGGGTGTATCTGTCCGGGCTGGTACTTTTTGCAGCGGCGTTGTATCTGTTCATTCGCCGGGTGGCTATCCCCAACGTACGCTACATCTCTTTGACCGCCGATTACTTTCCCTTGTTTTTAATCATAGGCATTGCCCTTTCCGGCATCTTCATGCGCTATGTGGCCAAAGTGGATATCACCGCCGTCAAGGAGTTGACCATGGGCCTGGTGACCTTCCGGCCGACCATTCCCGACGGGATCGGCGGCCTGTTTTACGGGCACATGTTTTTGGTCAGCGTCCTGCTGGCCTACTTTCCCTTCAGCAAGCTGATGCACCTGGGCGGCATTTTTCTCAGCCCAACCCGCAACATGACCGGCAACACCCGACAGGTCAGACACGTCAACCCGTGGAATCAACCGGTCAAGGTTCATACCTATGAAGAGTACGAAGACGACTTTAGAGAGAAAATGGTCGAAGCCGGCCTGCCGGTCGTTAAAATGCCCGAAGAACAGGCTTAAGCAAAAAGGAGCTGATAATGGCAGATGAGTTGATCAAACCCGATGAGCTATTGTCACAGATAGATCATCGTTCGTCCGGCGCCGCCTGGATGGACACGCCGGTGGATATCCGCAAAGGGATGTACTGCTACGCATCCAACCCCAAAAGTGTCGAGACGTTAGGGCTGCCCAATGCGCGCCCCTGGAATCCCATTGAAGATGATTGGAAGCTGCCGGACAACTGGCAACAGATCGTCTTCGAAGGGTTCCGTGAACGGCTGGAAAAGTTTCGTTCCTTCAAAGTCTTCATGGACATCTGTGTGCGCTGCGGCGCCTGCAGCGACAAGTGCCACTTTTTCATCGGCACCGGCGATCCCAAGAACATGCCGGTATTGCGGGCCGAACTGCTGCGCAGCGTCTACCGCAACGATTTCACCAAGGCCGGCAAAATTCTGGGTCGCCTGGCCGGTGCCCGGCCCATGACCCTGGATGTGCTCAAGGAGTGGTGGTACTACCTCTTTCAGTGCACTGAATGCCGGCGCTGTTCGCTTTACTGCCCTTACGGCATCGACACGGCTGAAATTACCATCATGGGCCGCGAGATTTTGAACCTCCTGGGCCTGAATATCGACTGGATCGCCACCCCGGTGTCCAACTGCTATCGTACCGGCAACCACCTGGGCATCCAGCCGCATGCCTTCAAGGATATGCTCGACTTCTTCGTTGAAGACATCGAAGAGATCACCGGCGTTCAGGTAGAACCGGCCTACATGAAGGAGAAGGCCGACATCCTGTTCATTACACCCTCGGGCGACGTGTTTGCCGATCCGGGTACCTACACCTGTATGGGCTACATGCTCCTGTTTCACTTCCTGAAAGAAAAGTACGGATTCGATATCACTTGGAGCACCTATGCCTCGGAGGGCGGCAACTTCGGTTTCTTCACCTCTCACGAAACCATGAAGCGACTCAACTCCAAGATGTATGCCGAGGCGAAACGTTTAGGGGTCAAATGGATTCTGGGCGGTGAGTGCGGTCACATGTGGCGGGTCATCTCCCAGTATATGGACACCATGAACGGACCGGCGGACTTTTTGGAGGTGCCGGTCAACCCCATCACCGGAACCACATTTGAAAACGCCGCTTCCACCAAGATGGTGCACATTGCCGAGTTCACTGCCGACCTGATCAAACACGGCAAGTTGGACCTGGACCCCAGCCGCAATGATAACAAGGTTATCACCTTCCACGATTCCTGCAATCCCTCCCGGGGCATGGGCATGTTCGACGAACCCCGGTATGTGATCCAGAACGTGGCCAACCATTTTATCGAGATGCCGGCCAGCACCATCCGCGAGCAGACCTTCTGCTGCGGCAGCGGTGCCGGTCTCAATGCTGGCGAGAACATGGAGTTGCGCATGGCCGGTGGCTTTCCGCGGGCCAATGCGGTCAAACATGTGCATGAAAAGTATGGTGTGAACATGCTGGCCTGTGTTTGCGCCATCGATCGTGCGGCGCTGCCCGCATCCATGGAATACTGGGTACCGGAGGTCGAGGTGACCGGGCTTCACGAACTGGTGGCCAACGCCCTGATTATACCTGGTGAAAAGGAAAGAGAAACCGATCTGCGCGGCGAACCGCTGCCGGGAATGGAGGAATAGCCGATGAAGGACAAGAAGATCATCCTCGCGGGACTGGTGGTTGTCATCGCCGCATTCACGTTTCCGTTCTGGTACAACATGGGCAAAGCCGCCCCTGCACCGGAAGTGGAGCTGACCGCCAAGGCCAAAGCCGCCAAAGTCTGCGTCATGCCAACCGACTACATGCAAGCCAATCACATGCAGCTGCTGGATGTCTGGCGGCACAACGTGACCAGACACGGAGAACGCATGTTCGTCAACGCTGAAGGCAAGATGTTTAACATGAGCCTTTCCAACACCTGTTTGGATTGCCATTCCAACTACGAACAGTTCTGTGCCCGTTGCCACGACTACGCCTCCGTGAAGCCCTATTGCTGGGATTGCCACATCGATAATCCAAAAGGAGAATAAGGTATGAATAACAGCAGAAGACGCTTTCTTCAGATAGCTGGCGTTTCCGCGCTGGGGTTAGGGGCCAAACCGGTACTGGATGCCTTTGCCGCAACCGGTGGCGAGGGGCCCGGGTACCGTGTGGCCATGGGAGAAGACGCCCTGGTCGCCAAACAGTGGGCCATGGTCATCGACACGCGCCAGTTTCACACCTCCGAGGACCTGGAGCCGATCATCGAGGCCTGCAACAAGATCCACAACATTCCGACCACCATCCAAAACAAGAACCACGAGATCAAGTGGATTTGGGAGGCGCACTACCACAATGCCTTCACCGATAAAAAGAACTCCTTTCTCGATGAAGCGGTAGAGCACAAGCCCTTCCTGCTGTTGTGTAACCACTGTGAAAATCCGCCCTGCGTGCGGGCCTGTCCCACCAAGGCCACCTGGAAACGCGAGCGCGACGGCATCGTTCTCATGGACTTTCACCGCTGCATCGGCTGTCGGTTCTGCATGGCGGCCTGTCCGTATGGGGCGCGCAGCTTCAATTTCAGGGATCCGCGGCCATTCATCCAGGTGACCAACAAGAAGTTCCCCACCCGCATGAAGGGGGTGGTCGAGAAATGCAACTTCTGCGCAGAGCGGTTGGCCGTCGGCCAGATGCCCGCCTGTGTGGAAGCTTCCAATGGTGCCATCGCGTTTGGCGACCTATATGACGAGCATTCAGAGGTCCGGGAACTGTTGAAGGAAAATTACACCATCAGGCGGAAACAGACCCTGGGAACAGAACCATCCGTCTACTACATCGTGTGAGGTGAGCATGCTTGAATTAGCCGTAAAAGGAAACAAATGGTACTGGGGATGGATGGCCCTCCTGTTGGGTGTCATCGGTGCCGGCTTCGGGCTCTACCTGCTGCAGCTCAAGTTCGGCCTGGGTATCACCGGCATGAGCCGTGACGTCTCCTGGGGATTCTACATCGCCAATTTCACCTACCTGGTCGGCGTGGCTGCCGGAGGCGTGATGGTGGTGCTGCCCTATTATCTTCACGACTACAAAGCCTACGGTAAGATTACCATCTTAGGGGAGTTTCTGGCCATTGCCGCCATCGTCATGTGCCTGCTGTTCATTCTGGTCGATCTCGGCATGCCCACCCGGGCGCTCAACGTCCTGATCTACCCGACGCCCAACAGTGTGCTGTTCTACGATGCCATCGTGCTCAACGGCTATCTGTTTCTCAACCTGATCATCGGCTGGAACGTGCTCGAATCCGAACGCAACGGGGTGCCTTACCAGAGCTGGCTCAAGCCACTGATCTACCTCTCCATCCCCTGGGCGGTGAGTATTCACACGGTGACCGCCTTCTTGTACGCCGGTCTGCCGGGCCGCCATTTCTGGCTGACCGCCGTCCTGGCGCCCCGCTTTTTGGCCTCGGCCTTTGCCGCCGGCCCGGCCCTGTTGATCCTGCTGTGTCTCTTCATCCGGCGGTTCACCACCTTCGATCCGGGCAAGGAGCAGATCCAGACCCTGGCCAAGACCGTAGCCTATGCCATCTGTATCAATGTGTTTCTCTTTCTGTGCGAGGTGTTCACGGGATTCTACAGCCAGATTCCCGGCCACATGGACCACATCAAATATCTGTTCGTGGGGCTGCATGGTCACGGTGCCCTGGTGCCTTGGATGTGGGCCTCGATGATCCTTATGGTCGTAGGCATCGTCTTGACCGTCACCCCGGCCACGCGTCGCAACGAGACCTCTTTGGCCATTGCCTGTGCCGTGATCATTCTGGGCACCTGGATCGACAAAGGCCTGGGCATGATCTCCGGCGGATTTGTGCCCAACCCGATGCACGAGGTCAATGAATATGCGCCTACGATACCGGAAATCGGTATCACATTAGGCGTTTATGCCATCGGCGCATTGGTGCTGACCGTGCTTTACAAGATGGCTGTGGGGGTAAAGCAGGAGGTGCGCGGCTGATCGCGACATCCTGGGTAACGAGTACACAAATGGCGGGGGGCCTTCCCCGCCATTTTTATTGAACCGCACCAGCGAGCGCATTCCCTGTCGCCTGTGGAAGCGAAGCGAAGATCCCGATCATCGGGGCGGCAGGGTAGGCCAGCGAATAAATAATAGTCAGCACTCCCTGCGGTCGACGATTCCTCGCAGCTTGCCGCAAGGTCCTTCAATCTCTCCCGTACATCCTTGGCCCGATCGTCGGCGGCCAATGCATTTGCCTTTTCACGATTTTACAAGTAACCTTTTAAAAGTTTCATGTCTTGATGCATGATCGTCCAGATAATCGTCCCGCATCGCCTGCCCGCTTTTGGGCGACGTATTCGATGGGTGCCACCGATATGACCCAAAAACCCACATACGATCAATTGGTTCAGCGACTCAGCGCGCTGGAAAAGGATGTTTCCCATCGGCATCGCGAAGTGAAAAAGCTGCTTGACAGCGAGCAGACCTTCCGAAATTTATTTGAAAATGCGGAGCTGTTGATATCCATATATGATGAAAACGGCATCTGTCTGTTGATGAACCGAAAAGTGGCCAGTCTATTCGGGGGCCTTCCAGAGACCTTTATCGGGAAATCGTTTGACGACCTATACCCTCAGGAAGCAAAGGTTTACAAGCGCCGCGTGACCGATGCCATCCGTGGCGGCCAGGTGCTGCGTTTCGAGGACCGGGTGCAGTTTCCAGACAGCCAGCGCTGGCTGCTGTCCACCATCCATCCCATCGATGATGGTTCAGGCAACGCCCATTTGTGCCAGATTCTGTCCATCGACATCACCGAGCGCAAACAGATTGAAGATCGCCTGGTTCAATTTAAGACGGCCGTTGAGCACTCTTCCGATGCCATCGGCATGGCGACACCCCAGGGACAGCATTGGTTTCAAAATGAAGCCTTCGACGCCCTTTTCGGAGAGATTGGCCACGATCCGCCGGCCAGCCTTTACGCCGATGAAACCGTGGGCCGCGAAGTGTTTGAGACGATCATGGCAGGGG
>JASFFF010000181.1:0-7516 GCA_050124445.1 Desulfosarcina sp. | reverse complement strand
AAAAGATCGCCGAATACGAAGACCTGTTCTCCAATCCTTACTGCGCCGCTCAGCGGGGCTACATCGATGCGGTCATCGAACCGGCCGAGACCCGGCCGCGGTTGATCGATGCCCTGGAGGTGATGTGCAGCAAGCGTGAACAGCGGCCGCCGAAAAAACACGGCAACATCCCCATGTAGGGATCGTTTCAACCGATAACCGAATCCAAAAAGGGGATTGATTTATGGAAGCCAATGAAAAAAGACTGGCCGCCGCCGTCGCCGCGGTCATGACCTATATCCAGACCGAGGAGGAAGCGTTGGTCATGCCGCCCCCCGAACGGCCGCAGCCCCGCCGCTTTGACCAGGGCAACCTGTGGGCCCTTACCGGTCGCCAGGGCATCATGCAGACGCGTAACCTCATGCAGATGAAAACGTTTAACCGACTGCGCTAATGCCGGTGACGTCGATTGGAACACCGATGCGCCGTTACATATCCAACTTTTTAAGAGGAGACCCATAAAATGAGTGATCACGATCAAGTCAAGATGACCAGCATGAACTACGATGTCGACCGGCCACAGGCGGACAATCCGATAAAAATCATGGATTTGAGCCTGCGCGACGGCCACCAGAGCCTGTTTGCCACCCGCGGGCGCACCGAGGACATGATCCCGGTGGCCGAGCTGATGGATCAGGTGGGCTTCTGGGCCGTGGAGACCTGGGGCGGGGCCACCTTCGACACCATGCATCGCTTTCTCAACGAGGACCCCTGGGAGCGCATCCGCACCCTGAAGCGCTATTTCAAGAAGACCCCCTTCTCCATGCTGTTGCGGGCCCAGAACCTGGTGGGCTACCGCAACTATGCCGACGACGTGGCCAACGCCTTCATGGACCGCGCCTGTGAAAACGGCATGGACATCTTTCGCACCTTTGACGCCCTCAACGACTACCGCAATTTCGAGACCGTGGTGCCCAAAATCAAAGAGTACGGTAGGCACTTCCAGGGCTGCATCTGTTACACCCTGACCCAACCGCGTCTGGGCGGCGAGGTCTACAACCTGGATTACTATGTGAATAAAGCCAAAGATTTGGAGGCCATGGGCGCCGACTCCATCTGCATCAAGGACATGGCCGGTCTGATCGCCCCCTACGACGCCTACGAGATCGTCAAGGCCATCAAGAAGAACAGCAAGCTGCCCGTCCACCTGCATAGCCACTTCACATCGGGCATGTCTCCGCTGAGCCACCTCAAGGCCATCGAAGCCGGTGTGGACATCATCGACACCGTCATGACGCCTTATGCCTACCGCACCTCCCATGCCGCCGTCGAACCGCTGGTCATGGCCCTGCTCGGCACCAGTCGCGATACCGGTTTCGACATCCACCTGCTGGCCCAGATCAACGAGATCTTGGAAAAAGAGGTCATGCCCAAATACAAGCACCTGCTGGATGACTCCAAGATGTCCATCATCGACATCAACGTACTGTTGCACCAAACCCCGGGCGGCATGCTCTCCAACCTGGTCAACCAGCTGCGCGACATGGATTCTTTGGACAAAATCGGCGAGGTCTACAAGGAGCTGCCGCGGGTGCGCAAGGAACTGGGCCAAATCCCTCTGGTCACACCCACCAGCCAGATCGTGGGCATCCAGACGGTCAACAATGTGCTCTTCGACACCCCGGAAGAGCGCTACAAGATGATCACCGCCCAGGTCAAGGACCTGTGCTACGGCCTGTACGGCAAGACCGCCGTGCCCATCGATCCCGAGGTGCAGAAAAAGGCGCTCAAGGGCTACGACCGCGGCGAGGAACCCATCACCTGCCGGCCGGCCGAGGTGCTGGAGCCCGAACTGGAGAAGGCCAAGGAAGAGATCGGCGACCTGGCCGTGGACATGGACGATCTGGTGCTCTACGCCATCTACCCGGTCACCGGCAAGAAATTCCTGAAATGGAAATACGGCAAGGAAGAGCCACCGGCAGCCGTCAAACCGATCACCTTGGAGGAAGTTAAAAAGAAAGACGAGCTGCTCAAGAAGGCCAAGGCCGGCGAGCTGGTGGAAAAGAAGAAGGACGCCCCGGCCAAGGGAGAAAATGCCCGCACCTTCAACGTCTTCGTAGACAACGAGTACTTCGAAGTCGGCGTGGATGAAGTCGGCGGCAGCCCGATTCTGAAATACGCCCAGCAGATTCAGCTTTCCGGTGCGGCACCGGCCGCTGCTCCGGCCATGCCGGCAGCCCCCCCTGCCGCAGCTCCGGCCGCGCCCGCTGCTCAACCCGAAGAGAAAAAAGAAGCCGCCCCCGCCCCGGCAGCCGCTGTCGACGCCGAAGGGACGCCGCTGTCCGCGCCCATGCCGGGCATGATCGTCAAGTACGAGAAAAACGTTGGCGATGAGGTCAGCGAGGGCGAAACCGTGGTCATTTTGGAAGCCATGAAGATGGAAAACGCGTTGGCCGCCCCGGTCAGCGGCACGGTCAAGGCAATCAATTTCGGATCAGGTGATTCCGTGGGCAAGGGGGATGTGCTCTGCGTTATCGGTTAAGCCGGAAGTCGAATGACTGGATAGATGAGCATGGCCGTCGCCCTCCGGCAGGCAACCATGCTCATTCTATTTGCGACGGCACCTGCGATGGTCAATGCAAACCAGAAAAAGGGATCCTTCTATGAAAATACATGAGTACCAAGCCAAAGAACTCTTCCGCAAGAACGGCGTGGCCGTTCCCGACGGTCAGGCCGCCTTTACCGTCGAAGCGGCCAAGACGGTGGCCGACAAATTGGGCGCCTACCCGGTGGTGGTCAAGGCGCAGATCCATGCCGGTGGCCGCGGCCTGGGCGGCGGCGTGAAAGTAGCCAAAAACGAGGCCGAATTCGACGAATACGCCAACAGCATCCTGGGCATGAACCTGGTTACCAAGCAGACCGGCCCCGGCGGCAAGCTGGTCAAGAAGCTGCTCATCGAGCAGGGGCTCAACATCGCCAAGGAGCTCTATCTTTCCATTTTGCCGGACCGCGCCACGGCCAAGATGATCATTATGGCCTCCGAAGCCGGCGGCATGGACATTGAATATGTGGCCGAGAAAACGCCGGAGAAGATCATCAAGGTGTATGTGGACCCCAATGTTGGCATCCAGGGCTACCACCTGCGGGCGGCGGCGTTCGGGCTCAACATGTCCAAGGCGACCATCAAGCCGTTTACCGTGCTGCTCAAGAACCTCTACCATCTGGCGGTCAATTACGACTGCTCCCTGGTGGAAATCAACCCGCTGATCATCACCGCGGAAGACGACGTCATCGCCCTGGACGGCAAGATGGATTTCGACGACAACGCCCTGTATCGCCATCCCGATGTCCAGGAATACCGCGACCTGGATGAAGAAGACCCCACCGAGGTGGAGGCCGGCAGCCACGGGCTGAATTACATCCATCTGGGGGAAGGCGGCAATGTGGGCAATATGGTCAACGGCGCCGGGCTGGCCATGGCCACCATGGACTGCATCAAGTACGCCGGCGGCAAGCCGGTCAACTTCCTCGACGTGGGCGGCGGGGCCAGTGCCGAGCAGATCGAAAACGGCTTCCGCATCCTGCAGCGCGACGAAAACGTCAAGGCGATTTTGATCAATATCTTCGGCGGGATTCTACGCTGCGACCGGCTGGCCAACGGCGTGGTCCAGGCCGCCGAGAAAGTGGGCATGCGTGTACCGGTGATCATCCGCATGGAAGGCACCAACCTGGAGGAAGGACGCAAAATCCTGGCCGAATCAGGCCTGGATCTGATCAACGCCAAGGACCTCAAGGATGCCGCCGAAAAATTGAAGGAAGCCATCCAGTAATCCAAATACCCAAGGTTTCGTAAAGGGACCGAGATCAAGGCTTGCGAGTCCCGAGGAGCGAGGCGTACAGAGAAGTACTCCGCAGTGACGAGGGACGAAGCGTAACGCAGATATCGGGCGATTTACGGAACCGCCAAATAAGCGAGGAATGAATCGTGAGCATATTAGTCAACAAAGAGACCAAACTGTTGGTGCAGGGGATTACCGGAAAGGAAGGCCAGTTCCATACCCGTGCATGTGTCGATTACGGCACCCGGGTGGTGGCCGGGGTGACCCCCGGCAAGGGCGGCCAGACGATGGATGACATTCCCGTTTTCAACACGGTTGCCGATGCCGTCAAGACCACCGGTGCCAACGCCAGCATGATTTTCGTGCCCCCGCCCTTTGCCGCCGACGCCATCATGGAAGCCGCCGATGCCGAGGTTCCGTTGATCGTTTGCATTACCGAGGGGATTCCGGTGATGGATATGATGCGCGTGAAGAACTATCTCAAGGACAAACCGGTGCGTCTCATCGGCCCCAACTGCCCCGGCATCATCACACCCGGTGAATGCAAAATCGGCATCATGCCCGGCGTCATTCACCAGCCCGGCAAAATCGGTGTGGTTTCTCGATCGGGCACCCTGACCTATGAAGCCGTTCACGCCCTGACCACAACCGGCCTGGGTCAGACCACCTGCATCGGTATCGGCGGCGATCCGGTCAACGGAACCAATTTCATCGACTGCCTAACGGCTTTCCAGGCCGACGACGCCACCGAGGGCATCGTCATGATCGGCGAGATCGGCGGTGATGCGGAAGAGAATGCGGCCGACTTTATTCAGGCCAATGTCACCAAACCGGTGGTGGGTTTTATCGCCGGATTGACGGCGCCGCCGGGACGGCGCATGGGCCACGCCGGTGCGATCATCAGCGGCAGCAGCGGCACCGGCCAGAGCAAGGTGGCGGCCATGCAGGCCAATGGGATCCATGTGTGCGAGAATCTGGCGTACTTAAGCGATGTCTGTGCCGAAACCTTCAAATAACGCATAGCCAGAAACGGCATCTTTCACCCGATTTCCGCGTTGGGCAGCGGGCCCGAATCCTCGAAATATTTCATATATTCCTCCGGTTCAAACCCGCCACCCGCCTTGAAATCGGGCGGAATCCATCATTTCTGGTTCCGAGTCGGTTGATACCTTTGATACGGACGGCCTTGAAAGGCCGTCCGTACTTTTTTGGCAGTTGAACTAATATTGGCCAAATGGTAATTGAACGACTTTAGATTCAACCGACGCAGGATAGCGGTCGGAATTCGGTCATCCGTCTTCTGACATCCGACTTCAGCCCCCTGTCCTCCGACTTCGGAGAAAACCATGCACGAAATGGGCATCGCCATGGAGATTGTGGACATCGCCAAGGCCTCCATTCCAGCGGACATGCAGGGCGCCAGCGTCCAGCGCGTCAACTTGAAGGTGGGCAAGCTGTCGGCCATCGTGCCGGACAGCCTGCGATTCTGCTTTGATCTCGTGATCAAGGACACGCCCTTGGAGGGCGCCGAACTGGCCATCGAGGAGTTGCCCGTGGTGGCCCGCTGCAAGGATTGCCAGACCGAGTGGACGGTCACCGAAGCGGTTTTCACCTGCACGAGCTGTAAAAGCGGCAATATCGACATCCTTTCGGGCCGTGAACTGGATATTGCCTCGATTGAAATAGAAGACGAAAACTAACGGTTGTGTAAGAAGCCCGATATCTGCGTTACGCTTCATCCCTCGTCGCTGCGGAGTACCTTCCTGTACACCTCGCTCCTCGAGACTCGCAAGCCTTGATCTCAGGCTTCTTACGCAACCGTTTGAAACACAAACCATTACAAACCAATCAAGGATCAAACCATGTGGATCTTTGCCAATCACCTCCCCAAACGCTATCACCGCGACCATAGTCATCGCGGCCCCCACGACCATCATCACCATGACCCCGGTAACAGCGTGGAGACCCGTAAATCGGGCACCCGTGAAATCAAGGTCGTCCGGCGGGTGCTGGACGCCAACGACATCATGGCCGGACGCATGCGCACCCATTTTGCCGCGCACCAGGTCTTCGTGCTCAACATGATGAGCTCGCCGGGTTCGGGCAAGACCACCACCTTGCAGAAAACCCTGGCGCGCATCATGCCCAGCCTGCGCTGCGCCGTGATCGTGGGCGACATCTGCACCACCCACGATGCCGACCGCCTGGCCGAATCAGGCGCCCCGGTGATCCAGATCAACACCGACGCGTTCGGCGGCGACTGCCACCTGGCCGCCCATGTGGTCGAAAAGGCCGTGTCCGACCTGGACCTGGAGGCCATCGACCTGCTCATCGTGGAGAATATCGGCAACCTGGTCTGCCCGGCCGAATTCGACATCGGCGAAGACAAACGTGTGGTGGTGCTCTCGATCACCGAGGGCGAGGACAAGCCGGCCAAATATCCCCTGATGTTCCGCCAGTGCGACGCCACCCTGCTCAACAAGATCGACCTGCTGCCCTACCTGGATTTCGATATGGAGTTGGCGCGTACATCCATCGGCCAGATTCACCCGGGCATGCCGGTGTTCGAAATCTCAGCCAAGACCGGACAAGGTCTGGAGGTGTGGATCGACTGGTTGACCGAACAAGTGAATGCAAAACTGAGTGGGTGAATGGGATCGGTTGGGCTGGTTTAATTTGTTTGATAATGCTCATGCTCCGCATGGCGTTTATTTTTAATGCTTTTGAGAAATTCAGTGTAGCCCGGCACACCGCCAACATCTTCCGGCGGGCAGGCTCTGGCATCGTCAAAGAAAAGGCCCCCATCCCCGACTCGATAGGATGACGACCTTATTCAATCAACGGCCGGTCGCGCCGTCGAGGAGCGATGGTCAGGCGATCTGGTTTTCTCGCCAGAAGGGTGACATTTGGCGCAATCGCTCGATGATGGGCGGCATCTTGTCGATGATGAAATCGATCTCTTCTTCGGTGTTGTAGATGCTCAGGCTAAAGCGGATGGAGCCGTGGGCGGCGGTGAAGGGCACGCCCATGGCCCGCAGCACGTGGGAAGGCTCCAGCGACCCGGAGGTACAGGCCGAGCCGGATGAGGCGCAGATGCCATGCTGGTCCATGAGCAACAAAATGGCCTCGCCCTCGACGTATTCGAAGGCGATGCTGGTGGTGTTGGGCAGGCGGTTGTCCGGATCGCCGTTGATCATGCTGGCCGGCACCCGCTTGAGCAATTCGCTTTCCAATTTGTCGCGCAGGGCGCGCACGCGGGTATTTTCATCGTCCATGGCATCCATGACCAGTTGGGCGGCACGGCCAATGCCGATGATAGAGGAGGTATTTTCGGTGCCGGCCCGACGCCCACCCTCCTGATGACCGCCCATGAGGAAGGGGGCGAACTTGGTGCCCTTGCGCAGGTAGAGCACGCCGATCCCCTTGGGCGCATGCAGCTTGTGGCCCGAGATCGACAGCATATCGATGCCCGAGTCGGCCATGTTGACGGGAATCTTGCCCACAGCCTGCACCGCATCGGTGTGAAACACGATCCCCCGCTCCCTGGTTTTTCGGGCGATATCCTCGACAGGAAAAATGGTTCCGGTTTCGTTGTTGGCCCACATGACGCTGACGATGGCCGTGTCGTCGGAAAGATTTTGGTATAGCAGGTCCATGTCCAGACGTCCCTGACGGTCAACAGGAACAAAAGTGACCCG
>JASFFF010000180.1:0-7548 GCA_050124445.1 Desulfosarcina sp. | reverse complement strand
TAAGCAGCGCGGCCGTAAAAACGATGTGTTTTGCCGGTGCCTCAATGAAGTCGGCGATGGCCTCGGCAATCAGCGCACAGGAGACGGACTGTTTCCATAAGTGCCCCTCTTCGAGACCGTATCCCTGTTTGGCTGATTTCAGCGGTTTGGAAACGCTGTTCAGCAGCATGATTTCTACGACTTGCTTCAACCCCAGCATCACCACGGCATCATGGACCGATTCGACTTTCTTTTTAAATCCGAAGGCCGACGAATTGGCCAATTTGAGCAAATTGGCTGTAACCACGGGTTCGTAGAGGATCAATTCGGATACCTCTGAAATGGGCACCTCTGGGTCGTCCACCAACGCCATGAGCTGATGAATCACCTGTGGCACCGGTTCGATCCGCTCGCTCTCTTTTAGTAATTCGTCCAGTGACAACATCTTGCACTTTCCCATATGAATGGTCGCCTGCCACAGCGCGATCAGCAGCGCCATGTGCTTATCATCTACCGCGTTTCCAGCGAGAGTTCAAGACGGTGTTGTCGGTTTTGCTTTGGGCCGTCTTGCATGCGGCGATGTGGGGATTGGGGGGGCGTCTTCCGGCCATGATAGTCGCGGCCCCTCAGATTCTCCTTAGCCACTTATGGTTGTATTTTCCACCGATTGTCTTTACGTTTGACTGTAGTGAAATTGCAATCAGGCGTTAGCGTTGACTGGGTTAAGCCATACGAACGATAAAACCATCTAAATGGTTACCCGCCCGGCGCATAGATACACACAACGATTCTTTCGCTTGCGTCACTTTGAAACAGTCGCACCAGCGCCCGGTCTTACATCGAGGAATTGTTACCATGAGCGACGATCGACCTTTCATCATTGTGGACGATCAAAAAATACGTCCCATATCCCGGGTCACAAAGACTGATATAGCTACACACGATCGTGCTGCACACCACGATGATCTATTTGACGTTGTTGATCGGGTTACCCTTTCCGCGGTGGCCAAAGCCAAATCAAAACAGCTTCAGTCAGCGTTTGAAGCAGAAACCAGGGATGTTTTCCTTCCCGCCCGTTCTAAGCCGCCTTCAGCCCTGCCGAAAAAAACGCATTAACAGTTCGTTGAGGGGTGGAATGAATTCGTTTGACCCCTTACCCCCGCGGCAAATTTGGCCGCATTGAAGTCGATTGCCTGCAACATTTTCCCGATGAGCATCTCCCCCGCCCGGAGTAAATATAAATTTGTATCAATATCAAATGGATAAGATCAAAAGAAATGTTTGTACGGTTGTTGCATGAGACTTCATGGTTCTGATACCAACGCGCCGAAAGTGCAAGTATGGCAGAAACAGCTGCATTGATACCCATATCCGATTGGATGCCGGCCCGATCCGATGGCCGGCTTGGTTTCACCTGTGGCCGTTTCTCCGGGCGCCTGCTTTCCGGCAATCCAAATAAACGCATGACAGCCTTCCATGCGGATAAACGCATCACCTATACATGCACGGGCCAACTTGCACATGACAACCGGATCGGTACCCGCATAAATATCTACATCTGAGTGTATCGTTTTTTTGTAAATTGCGGACAGATATCCGTGTCGGATCCGCCTGGACCTTCAACCGGGAGCCGATTATTCGAAGACAGCTGAAAGCATGCGGTCATCACCGCTATTGATCGCGCGACCATAAGGGTGGGCTACTGAAAGAAATTCATGTTCGGCCGGGAGGTGGTTTCCGGATTCCGGCTGAAAAATTCCACCAAGGCCTCTCGCAGCGACGTCAGGTCCGATGCATTGCCCATGCGTTTGAAAAAGCTGTGGGCGAATTTGAAATTGGCGCTGTAATAGCTGGCAAATTTCTTGTAACGGCGCACTGCCTGCCTGGCGTCAAAATGGTTTTGCATCAGATTCAGCAAATCAACGGCCGTGCGCCGATAGATGTCGGCATCGGGTGTCAGCCACCCGCTCATCTGGGCCATTAGCCAGGGGCGCGCAATGGCCATTCTACCGACGGCCACGCCGTCACAGCCGGTTGTTTCGAGCATGCGCAGGCAGTCCGATTCATCGAATACGTTGCCATTTCCGAACACCGGGATGGCCACGGCCGCTTTAACCCGTTTAATGTAGGCCCAGCGTGGTGGCCGGGCGCGTCGATCCGGAGCAACACGCGGATGAAAGGTCAGTGCGTCGGCGCCTGCATCGGCGAATCGACGGGCCAGGTCCACCGCAATGGCTGGGTCGTCATTCCAGCCTGTGCGGAATTTGACAAACAGGGGGATGCTTATCGCCGCGCGCACCGCTTCAACGATCCGGGCAGCCCGATCCGGTGTTTTCAGCAAGGCTGCCCCGCAGCGTTGCTTGCAAATGGCGGCGACCGAACAGCCGAAATTCAGATCAACCCCATAAAGCCCCTTATCTTCCACAATTCGGGCTGCCGCAGCCATGGTAGTCGGATCGGCACCGAAGATCTGCATGACCAGGTGGTGGCGCTCCATCTCCCGCCAGCAGAAATAGGCCGATCGGGCATTGACCTCCTGAGGGATGCGCCGTGCGCTGCACATTTCGCTGAAAAGCAGGCCATATCCTCCGAAGCCGGCCAATAGTTCTCGAAAGGCGACATGCCCCAAAAAGGTCATGGGGGCCAGCACCAAGCGACCATGGATGGTGGTCCGCCCAATGGCCAGCGGCCGATTGATTCGACCCGCAAGGTCTGTTTTTTCCACGCGGTCTAAATTCACCGTCACCAGATCAACCGATGGGGATTGCAATAGACCATTAAATGATCGTTTTTTGCCAGCGAGGCCAACGTAATATTCAATGCGTCGGCCAGTTCGACAGCCAGAGCGGTGGGACGGGATATGGCTAGGATGATGGGGATGCGTGCCCGGGCCGATTTCTGAACCAATTCATAGCTGATGCGTGACGATAGGGTAAGCAGCCGTGCGCGGTGTAACCGGTGGTTGAGAAACAGGTGTCCGATGGCTTTGTCCAGGGCGTTGTGGCGACCCACGTCCTCTGCAGCGGAAATCAGGTTGAGTTCATGATCATAGATGGCGGCACCGTGGGCGGCCCGGGTTCGCTTGCGCAGCGGCTGATGGTCACCTAAATGAAGCAGCCGGTCCAATGCCCTTCTTCCATCCAGCCCTTCCCGGTCCGAAAGTGGTGTAAGGGCCTGCACCAGTTCGTCGACGATGGATTTTCCGCAGATACCGCAGGAGGTTTGACTGATATAGGTTCGCCGGTCCAGATGATCGGCAATTTTTTTTCTGCGCTGTGCTGTCAGGGTGACGGCGATCACATTGGCATCGTCTCCGTCGCAACGGGCGAGGTTGGTCAGATCGGTGGGATCGTCGACGATGCCTTCGCCGAGGCAAAAACCGGCCACGTGGGCCTTTTCATTGCCCGGCGTGCGCATGACAACCGCATAGGGAGCGCCTTGAACCCTAATGGAAAGCGGTTCTTCACCGATCAATGCCGGGGGCTGGTCTGCTGCCAGGCCGTTACCCATGGCGGTAGTATGTCGCGCTTGATCTTTCACTTGGTCCAATTCATCAGGCGGTGAAGCGTGGCCGCTTGCTCCCCATGTCGCCCGATTACCCGATGTTGAGGCGTTGATGGTGATAACTCACTTACTTTGTAAATATAAGAATTGCTGCCTGCTTGTCCACGATTATTAGCCCATTGGGGGGCGCAGTTTTTGCTTGACAACGATTCGAGAAAGTTTAATATTTCTTATTTTTTGAATTCAGGAAACGGTGGATTGGTTTCACAGGAGGGCGAAGCGATGTACGCAGTGGTTTCCACAGGCGGTAAACAATATAAAGTTCAAGAAGGTGACCTGCTCAGGGTTGAAAAGCTCGCCGGTGACGTTGGTTCCGAGATTGCCTTCGACAAGGTGCTTTTATTTTCCGATGGCGAAAATGTCAAGATCGGTCAACCGGATGTGGACGGGGTGACCGTCCATGGCCAGATTGTGGCCCAGGGCAAGAGCAAGAAGATCATTGTCTTCAAATACAAGCGCAGAAAACGGTATCGTCGCAAACAAGGTCACCGGCAGCCGTTTACGGCCGTGCGTATCGACCGCATTGAGGCATAATTTTATTACTCAACCACCAGTCAGGGTTGGCGCCCTTTGCTAGTGAGGAGATCATCATGGCACATAAAAAAGCAGCCGGCAGTTCAAAAAACGGTCGCGACAGCAACGCCCAGCGCCGGGGAATCAAACGATATGGCGGACAGTCGGTGCTGGCCGGCAACATCCTGGTTCGTCAGGTCGGAACCAAAATCCATCCTGGCATCAATGTGGGTATGGGCAAGGATTACACCTTGTTTGCCCTGATCGACGGTGTCGTCACCTACGAAAGAAAAGGCCGGGATCGCAAGCAGGTCAGTGTTTATGCGGCGTGAAATTCATTGACGAAGTACGCATCACCGTCCAGTCGGGTAACGGCGGTGCCGGATGCGTGAGCTTCCGGCGTGAAAAATACATCCCCAAAGGGGGGCCGGACGGGGGTGACGGCGGGCGTGGCGGAGATGTTGTATTAAAACCGACCACCAAAAAGCGCACCCTCTATCATCTTCAGTTCAATCGGCTGTACAAAGCCCAGAATGGTACCGGCGGCCAGGGGAGCAATCGGGCCGGAAAAGCCGGTGACCACCTGATCATCGAATTGCCGCCCGGCACGCTGGTTGTTGATGCCGACAGTGGTGAGATTCTCAAAGACCTCGTCGATCCCGACGAGGTCTTTGTTGTTGCAAAAGGCGGGCGGGGGGGGTTGGGTAATGCACGATTCAAATCGTCAACCCACCGAACGCCCCGTTTTGCACAGCCAGGCGAACCGGGGCAAACCCTGCATCTGCACCTGGAGTTGAAACTGTTGGCCGAGGTGGGCCTTGTTGGACTGCCCAATGCCGGCAAATCCACGTTGGTTGCCAGTCTCTCCGCGGCCAGACCCAAAATTGCCGATTACCCGTTCACCACCCTGACACCCAATTTGGGTGTGGTCCAAACCAATCACCGAGAACCATTCATTGTTGCCGACATTCCCGGTTTGATCGAAGGTGCCCACACCGGTACGGGGCTTGGCATCCGCTTCCTGCGCCATGTTGAACGGACACGCGTTCTCGTTCACCTGGTGGATATCGCCGCCATTGACCCGGATCACCCGCTCAGGGATTTAGAAACGGTTAATCGCGAATTGCATCAGTACAGCCAGGTGTTGGCGCAAAAGCCGCAAATGGTCGTCTTGAACAAAATGGACGTTGAATGGGCCGATGACGCGGCTGAACTTTTTAAAGCGGCCTATGGCGAAGGGGACCTGTTTCCAATTTCCGCTGCCACCGGTATGGGCCTGGATCGTTTGACCACTGCGCTGTGCAACCTTCTGGATCAGTTCGATGAAGCACGCTCCGAAACAAAGGCCTGACGCCCTTCGACGGGCCGTGGTCAAGGTGGGCAGCAATGTTCTGACTGCCGAGGCCGGCCTGACTATCGACGCTGTGGCTTCCATAAGCACCCAGATCTGCCAGCTTCTGGACAGCGGCCTGGAAATCATTCTCGTCTCTTCGGGGGCGATGGGCAGGTCCGCGAGTAGACCACTTTTTTCGGCACATGGCAGAGGCTGGATCGATCCATGCGAGTAGGACTATTCGGCGGAACCTTCAATCCCATCCACGCAGGTCACCTGATGGTGGCCGAAGCGGTGCTGCAACGGATTGCTTTGGATCGCCTGTATTTCATTCCCTGCCGGGTACCGCCGCACAAATTGCCGGCCTACCTGGCTCCGGCGGCTGACCGGTTTCGCATGATCCGGCTGGCGCTGCCTCCCGACGCTCGCTACCGACTCTCCGATGCCGAAATGCGGCGCGACGGACCATCGTACACCATCGATACGGTGACCCATTTTGCCGCGCGGATCCCTGCAGGGACACCTATGTACCTGATTATGGGGATGGATGCCTTCTTGGACATGCATACCTGGAAAAACAGGCAGGGTTTGCTGGAGCGGGTTTTTCCGGTGGTCGTGTCCCGCCGGCCGGAAGACGGGATTTCCACCCCGGATGATGCTCAACAAATGGACAGCTACATCCGTGCTCAGCTACCTGGTGATTATGTGTACGATCCCCAACAGACTTGTTGGCAGCGAGTCGACGGCAACCGAATCCTCCTGCTGTCGACACGGCCGGTTGACATCTCATCCAGCCAGGTGCGGCAACGGATCAGGGACGGAAAGGCCATTGACGACCTTGTTCCGCCGCCGGTAAAGGCTTATATTGACAATAAGGAACTGTATCGATGACAAAAACAACTGCAGCCGAATTGGATATTTACGTCAAATCGGTTCTGGGGAAAAAAGCGAAACATCCGGTACTGTTAGACGTTCATCACCTGACCAGCCTTGCGGACGCCTTTCTTATCTGTCACGGCACGTCCAACCGCCAGGTCAGTGCCATTGCCGAGCACATCCAGCAGGACTTGAAAAAGCAGGGCATCAAGGCCTTGAGTGTCGATGGCCTCAAGGAGGGCCATTGGGTGCTGATGGATTACGGTCACGTGGTTATTCATGTGTTTTACGAGAGCACACGCCGTTTCTACAACCTGGAAGGCCTGTGGTCGGATGCCCGGCGTATTCAGACCGACAGTTTGAAGCAGGTGATCGATCTGCCGGATTCGAATTCGGATGCAGACTTTGACGACGACATAGATGAGTCGGTTTTCATCGAATAGCCGGAGAGGTATTGAGACACTGAATTCAGCGGCTTCATCGGTTGTTGCACAAACAACGCAGAGGAGAGGCAATGTCCAAGAAAACCCATATGCTGATCATCCTGGACGGTTGGGGGATCGGTGACAACGTGTCCACCAATGCCATCAAGGCCGCCCATACACCATGCTTGGACCGGCTTGTGCGCACCTATCCATCAACCCAGCTGCGCTGCTCCGGCAAGGACGTGGGATTGCCTGCGGGCATCATGGGCAACAGCGAAGTGGGACACATGAACATCGGGGCCGGCCGCATCGTCTACCAGGACCTGATGCGAATCGACAAAGCGATCGAAGAGGGATTGTTTTTTAAGAATGCACAGCTGGTTGCTGCCATGGATGCAGTGGCAGCACGCGGCGGCGCCCTGCACCTGATGGGTCTGGTCTCCGATGGCGGCGTTCACAGCCAGCTGACCCATCTGTTGGCGCTGCTCGATATGGCCCGTCAGCGAGCACTCGACAGGGTTTTCGTGCATGCCATTCTCGACGGCCGGGACACCCCCCCGGACAGCGGCGTTGGTTTTCTGGCACAGCTGCAGGACCATATCAAGCCCATGGGAAACGCTGCATTGGCCTCCGTCTGCGGCCGGTACTTCGCCATGGACCGTGACAAACGGTGGGAGCGGGTGGAAAAAGCCTACCGGCTCTACACCGAGGGCGACGGCCGCGGTGAAACCGACCCGGTGGCGGCTGTTGAATCGGCGTACGCCAGCGGCGAAACGGATGAGTTTGTGCGGCCCTTGGTGATGGTCGACAAACAGAACAAGCCGGTTGGGACGGTCGGGGACGCCGACGGCATCATTT
>JASFFF010000179.1:0-7599 GCA_050124445.1 Desulfosarcina sp. | reverse complement strand
CCCTTGATTTTGCGTATACCAAATGGCAGCACCACCAAGATCTGAAAATGACCAAACAAGAGGTCAAGGATGAATACAAGCAGCGCGAAGGCGATCCGTCGGTAAAGGCCAGAATTCGGTCTGTTCAGCGTGAGATGGCCAGACGGCGCATGATGGAGGCCGTACCTGAAGCCACGGTGGTCATCACCAACCCCACCCATCTGGCTATTGCACTGAAATATGAAGATGGCATGCCGGCACCCTCCGTTGTGGCCAAAGGGTCCGGTTTTGTTGCCCAGAAGATCAAATCGATCGCCAGCGCGCATGCCATTCCCTTGGTAGAAAACAAGCCCCTGGCCAGAACCATATTCAAATCGACTGACATCGGTGATTTCATACCGGCTGAACTCTATCGCGCCGTGGCCGAGATTCTGGCCTATGTGTACCGCCTGAAAGGCATGGTAAAGGACTGACCTTCCCTTGTGGTGCCGCCCATGCGGCCATGACGGTTAGCCATGCACCGGCGGCAGTCATGCCAGGCGCCCCCGCCGTCTTAACGGCCAACCGGCGCCGTCGATCCACAGCGAATGCCCGACACGCCATCCGCCATTGCAGTTTTATCGCCTCCCCGCTGGGTGTCAGGACAATAAATTGACACTTATCGGGCGGCCGCGCCTTGCATCGACGTTGAACCACAGGCGGCCGGCAGCAAGTGGAAAAACAAAAAGAGGAAATAAACAAAGATAACTAATGGTTGAAAATATTTGTCACCCGAGGCGCGTCAACCCACATCAATAGGCATGGAATATGCTAATTCCAAATGCATTGCCACCGCAATCAAGGAGTGCCACGACCCATTATGGAACTTGCCGAACGTAAACAATACCTCGACCGGTTCGCATTCATTACCACCAACACCGATGTCTTCATGGGATTTGCCGCCATGTCCATTCTCATGGTCATGGTCATCCCTATTCCGGCGATGTTGCTGGACCTGTTCCTCTCATTCAATATAACCACTGCCTTGATCATATTGCTGGTGGGCATGTATATCCTTAAACCGTTGGACCTGTCCTCCTTCCCTTCGCTGCTGCTCTTGGCCACGCTATTTCGACTTTCCCTGAATGTGGCTTCCACGAGAATCATCCTCCTGCATGGCAACGAAGGCACCCATGCGGCCGGAAAAGTGATCATGGCCTTCGGCAGCTTTGTGGTCGGGGGCAACTACCTGGTTGGTTTCATCGTATTCGTGATCCTGGTGGTGATCAACTTTATGGTGATCACCAAAGGCGCCGGCAGAATTGCCGAAGTTGCCGCTCGATTCACCTTGGACGCCATGCCCGGCAAACAGATGAGCATCGACGCAGACCTGAACGCCGGCCTTATCGACGAAGCCGAAGCCAGGCAGCGCCGCCGGCAGATCAGCCGCGAGGCAGAGTATTATGGGGCCATGGACGGCGCCAACAAATTCGTGCGTGGTGATGCCATCGCAGGTATTATCATCACCTTGGTCAATATCATTGCAGGGCTGGCAATCGGCGTATTTCAAAAGGGAATGGATTTTTCGGATGCCGCCCAAACCTATACCTTGCTCACCGTTGGCGATGGGCTGGTTACTCAGATTCCGGCCCTGATTATTTCCACGGCGGCAGGCATCGTGGTGAGTCGGGCAGGGGCCGAAAGGAATTTGGGCTTGGAGATTGGAAGCCAGCTGTTGGTGCAGCCACGGGCCTTTGTGGTGGCTGCTGCCATCCTTTTTGGTTTCGGTTTGGTTCCCGGACTGCCAACCATCCCTTTTCTTGTTTTGTCCGCCACCGCAGGGGTTGTGGCCTATCTTGTATTCCAGGTTGAACGGGCCAAAGAGGAGGAATCCCGGGAAATCGCCCTGCAGCAGCAAAAACAGACCCAAGAGACGCCACCAGAGGCCTTTAAGCCACTGCCGCCCATCGATGTGCTGGCTCTTGAGGTCGGTTATGGACTCATTCCGCTGGTGGATGTGGATCAAAACGGTGAACTGCTGGAACGCATCAAGTCGATTCGTCGCCAGATTGCCCAGGAAATCGGTATTGTGGTTCCGTCGATTCACATTCAGGACAACATGAAACTCAAACCGGGCGCCTACTCCATTTTGCTTAAAGGTGTCCAAGTGGCCAGCGGCGACCTGATGATGAATCATTTGCTGGCCATGAATCCGGGCGGAACCGACGAAGCCATCGGCGGCGTCGCCACCCGCGAACCAACTTACGGGATGGAGGCCTTCTGGATCAAACCGGCCGCCCGTGAGGATGCCCAAGCCAAAGGATACACGGTGGTTGATCTGGAAACGATCATGACCACCCATCTATCGGATGTGATCCGTCGCCACGCTCATGAACTGGTGGGTCGGCAGGAAGTCCAGAAACTTCTGGATACACTCAGCGCCAGTCATCCCAAGGTCGTCGAGGAACTGGTGCCCAATCTCATGACGCTGGGCGGCGTCGTGCGTGTGATTCAGAACCTGCTGCAGGAGCAGGTACCCGTCCGTGATTTGCTCACCATCATGGAAACGCTGGCAGATTGGTCGCCCACAACCAAACAGGCGGATATTTTGACCGAATATGTGCGTCAGGCATTGGCCCGCACCATATCCAGCCTCTATCAATCTGAGGACGGCCAGCTACACGTCCTTACGCTCGATCAGCAGGTTGAGAAAACGGTGGCCGAGTCGCTTCAGCAGACCGATCAGGGAACCTTTCTGGCCATTGACCCGGGCTATGCCAAATCGATCATGGACGACCTGACCATCAAAATGGAAGACTATAAATCGCTGGGGGTTCAACCCCTGCTGGTTTGTTCATCTCAGGTGCGGAGCCATTTCAAAAAATTATCAGACCGTTTCATACCCGGCCTGATCGTGCTGTCCTATGATGAAATTGTAAGTAGCACAAAGATACAGATAGTAGGAACTGTGGAGGCCTCAGATGCAGATTAAACGCTTTGAAGCGGCCGACATGACCGACGCCCTGCGTTTGGTAAAACGCGAATTGGGAGACGATGCCGTCATCCTTTCGGCCAAAGAGATCAGACCGCGTGGCTTTTTCAGTGCGCTGAGAAAAAAGCATGTCGAGATAACCGCTGCCGTGGATGAACCGTCAAATGATGGCGGGAGCGATGATGCATTTAGCGGGTTGTTGGCCCAACAATTGGAAGCGGTGTCCGCATCAGACCGGATTTCAATTTCGTCGTCTTCCGGTTCTGCTGGATCCACACCAGCGCCCCCGAAGCAGCCAACCAAGCCTGATCAACAGGCAGTCGGTGACGGCGCCGACGGCGGCTTGAACTGGCGGCGCCGCAAAGCGGATAGGACGAAACCGGTCGCGGCCGTTGCCGGCAGCCGCGAAGGGGGCGCTGCGACCAGGCTGACGCCGGACGCGTCGAAACAGCCGCCTCAGGACCCCGACCTTAACCAGTTGGTCGCCGATCCATTTTACAGCAACCTTGCAAGGCGAAAAGTGATCGCCATCGTGGGGCCACCGGGCGCCGGAAAAAGCACCACGCTGGCCAAATTGGCCTGGCGCTGCCAGGTGGCTGAAAATAAGCGCGTTGCGCTGATCAGTCTCGATCGCTTTAGCCTTTCGGCCAATAGCTTGTTGAAAACCATTGGCCGCATCATGAAGCTGAAGCTGTCGGTTGTCCGCGATGCCGACGAGATGCAGGCCGCTCTCAATACGACAAAGGATGCCGATGTCGTCCTTATTGATACGCCGGGCATGACCGCTTCGGACCATACCATGCGGGCGGATATCAGCGCGATGCTCAAACAGGCCCATCCGGACGAAACGCATCTGGTTGTCAGTGCAACCTCTCGGGATGCAGTGCTGAGAAGAATCATGGACTGCTTTGCACCCACCAAGCCCAATCGCTTGCTACTGACCCATATCGACGCTTGCGACGGCCAGCAGATCGTTGCCAGCATATTGAAAATGACCCGGCTGAAAGCGTCGTTTTATACAGACGGTGTTGATTTGGCTGATACACTCAAGCGGCCCACGGCTGCGCGACTGCAGGTAGACACAGGTGAACGCACATCAGCAGGCGGTCAAGTGACGGTTTTTCCAGGCGACAAGATTCGCCAACCTGCCAATACCCTCATCGCCAAAGAAGCCATTGCTTCGGCACAATTTTTGGCCAACAAAAACTCAGAGCTGTTTCATCAGCCCACCTGCAGATCGGTAAAACGAATCAATGCGGGGAATATTGTTGCGTTCAGCGATATCGAACAGGCCATCAATGAAGGCTTTAAACCCTGCCGCTCGTGTTGCCATGTCGGTATGATCGGCAAAGTGGGCACGGGCGAACCGAGCTATCAACGTGCCAGAGCCATGTAACCGGGGAGATAAGAAGGCGATGCCAAATTTGGAAAACAGTGGCCAGATCATAAGCCTGAACCAGAAAAGAAGGCAGAAACGATCGATGCTAAATAACGAAGCGGCGCTGCATGCACAGGCGACGGTGATCGCCATCACCAGTGGCAAGGGGGGCGTTGGAAAGACCAATATTGTCGCTAATTTGGGCTATGCCTTGAGCAAGGCCGGGAAAAAGGTCCTCATTTTTGATGCCGATCTGGGTCTTGGAAATCTGGACGTGTTGTTGGGTTTGACGCCGCGTTACAATCTTTCCCATGTGATTGAGGGCGACAAACAATTGGGCGACATCGTCGTCAGCGGTCCCGGGAATTTGAAGATCCTGCCGGCATCGTCAGGAATCCAGGAATTGACCAAACTGACGGGTTTGCAAAAAACAGCGCTGTTTCATGCGCTCAATCGCCTGTTGTCCAGCTACGACGTCGTGCTGATCGATACGGCTGCCGGCATTTCCTCCAATGTGCTCTATTTCAGCACCCTGGCCAACGAAATCATGGTGGTCGTTACGCCCGAACCGACATCAATCACCGATGCGTATGCCTTGATGAAGATACTGTCGGTTAAATATCAGGAAAAGCATTTTCGACTGCTGGTCAACCAGGTCAAAAATGCCCGTGAAGCCGATGACGTCAGCCGTCAGTTATGTCTGGTGGCCAATCGCTTTCTGGATGTCGCCATCGACCATTTCGGCAGCGTCCTGATTGACAACAAAGTCAAAGCCAGCGTTCGCAGACAACAGGTGGTCAGTGAGATGGCACCCATGACCCAGGCCAGCCGAAATTTTGCCGAGCTGGCCCACAAGCTGGTTCGCGCGTTAACAATCGTTCCCTCGTCAGACAACCGCTCTCAGATATGGCAGGATTACGTTTGATGGTTCCGGAAAAAGCCCGGTTATCGGGACAACATCCCATGAAACAGGACAGAATGACCTGGATGCAACCCACCCTCCAGTGGTTTGGAAATGCGGGTGGCATCTAAAAACAACGGAAGAATTCCTAAACATGGAGTGAGATCATGGATTTGGCGCAATCGCGAGAAGAAAGCTTCGGAAAAGACAGCCATTTGCTGCGAAATCAAATCATCAACGAGTACCTTCCCTATGTGAAGCGTATCGTGAACCGGATTGCCGTCCACCTGCCGGCAACCATTGAAATCGATGACCTGGTCAACGTTGGCGTCATCGGATTGATTCAGGCAATTGAGCGTTACGATCCGTCGCGTGACAACAAATTTATCACCTACGCCGTTTTTCGCATCAAAGGTGCGGTATTGAGTGAATTGCGCTCCCGGGATTTTTTAGGGCGCACGACGCGCAGGAAAATCCGTGATCTTGAGAAGGCCTACCTGAGGCTCGAGCAGAAGCTTGGACGCGAGGTATCCGACGAAGAGGTCGCCAATGAGATGAACATGGATCTGGAGCAATTTTACAAGGTCAAGCGCATGTCCAGCATCTCTTTTGTCAGTTTTGAAGAGATCGGCTACGCATCGCGAAATGACACGGCGGCCCTTTCCAGTTCAGTGGCCAGCGGCAATGCAGATGACGCACTTTCCCTGACCACCATGAAGGAGATCAAAGCGACCATCGCCAAAAATATCGATTTGCTTCCGGAAAAGGAAAAACTGGTCGTTTCTTTGTACTATAGTGATGAATTGACCATGAAGGAGATCGGACGGGTACTCAATATCACCGAATCACGGGTTTCCCAGATCCATGCCCAGGCCATCATCCATCTTAGGGGCAAACTGCGACGCGACGGATTGCTGGAGGATTGATAAAGGGTACACCCACTTCACCAAGGACCGATCCTCATCCAAGGAGGGTCGCTGGACAGAAACAGCGGGGACCATATGCTACAGGTCAGTTATGAAACGTGGGGTTTCGGCATCATTGGGCTATTGTTGGCCGTATGGACCATAAAACGCATCATTCGGCGCATGCGCAACGCTGATGGCAGACAATCGACCCATCGACCACACATACGCGACGCCGGTTGCCACGACATCGAACACCGGGCGCTGGTGTTCCTGATGACCCAGAAGACAGATGCCCTGTTGGCAGCATTGGCGCGTACCATTGAACTGGAACGACAAAAACTGGGCGGCATCGTCAGAAATCCGTCGATAGCAGGCGTCGTTAACACCCCACAGGCTGATGTCATGCCGGAACCGATGAACCATCCGTCGCCTTACGACCAGATTCTTCCCATGGCCCGAAACGGTGCAGGCGCTGCCGACATTGCTCGGCAGTTGGATCTTCCCGAAGCCGAGGTCTCAATGGTCATGCGCCTCAAGGCAGCTTGACGTCCCATATGGCCTTTTCGACGAACGCTGGGAAAAAAAAGCCGGTAGGGTACTTGTTGCCTACCGGTTACCTGTTTCCGGCACCGAGGCCAGATCCAGAAATGATGGTTTCGCTAAAAATATCAGGCTGATCGCAAAACGCTTAGTGTGGCACACAGGTTGCACAAAAGTCAGGTATGAACGATTTGAATCTTTTTTAGCAGGAGTGATCCCATGAGCGGAGGTATGTACCTGGCTGCTGCCGGCGCGTTGGTTCAACAAATGCGGCTGGCGTTGCTGGCCAACAATGTAGCCAACATCAATACCATCGGATATAAGGGGGAGAAAACCGTTTTCCGGATTGTTCAAGACCCACCGGCCCAGTCCCCCCAGCCCTCGTCAATCCTCACCCAGCCGTTGTCACCCTATGCGCCGCCATTTTCTGCCATCACTGATTTCAGCCAAGGCGCCATTCGATCAACTGGCAATCCCCTGGATGTGGCCATTGACGGCGAGGGCTTTTTCAGCGTCCGAACGCCCCAAGGTGTTCAATACACCCGTCAAGGAAGCTTTAATCTGGACGACAGGGGTGTACTGGTGACCCGCGATGGCTATCCGGTTCTGGGTGAAGGCGGCGAGATAACCCTGGAGGAGGGCAGCGTTGAAATTGACATGCAGGGCAATGTCTACCTGGACGGCGACGAGGTCGGTCGCCTGCGGATCAGCGCGTTTCCCAATGACAGCAGCTTAAAGAAAACAGGCAATGGGCGTTTTGCCGTGTCCGATCAGACGGCCCGGTTGAACCGGCCGGAAAATACGCTCCTGCGCCAGGGGCATTTGGAGCTGGCCAACGTCAATCCGGTACGTGCAATGACCGAGATGATTGAGGTATCCCGGGCGTTTGAGGCCTATCAGAAAGTGATTCACAGTGCGGACG
>JASFFF010000178.1:0-7624 GCA_050124445.1 Desulfosarcina sp. | reverse complement strand
CTGGCCTGAATCCAGCACCTCGCAGTGTTCGACGCCGGGTACAAAGGTCGGAATTTGGCTGCAGTCGAGCATAATCGACCATATGCGCGACGCCGGCGCATCGATCAAGATGGTCGCTTCGACAGTTCCCTTGGATGGTCCCTGGGTATGCACTACGGCGACCACCACCTCCCCATTTTCAAGCTGAAGCAGCTGCTCAGCAGTTAAATCTGATGCAGCTATGCTAACGCCGGAAAGCAAGTGCAGGATGATCACCAGGATCGCCAAACCGCCAATAGACCACACACGGAATACCTTGAACGAACGCAGACCGATAGGGTTGCGATCAACCATCGGTTCCAGAACTTTCCGACATGTCAGCGGGCCGAATCTGTTCATTCAGGTGCCAGTCATAGGGAAGATAGGACAATCGGACATCCCGATTGGATGCCAATGCCTCTTGGATGGTTCGGTTGCCAAGGTAGGGGCGGATAAAAGCAACGACCGGGTTTAAGATTGGGTCGGTTTGTTTGGATGGCTGAGCAATGGCTTCACTTGATTGAAAATCTGTTTTGAACCACTTGAAGATCTTGGAAACGTACAGTCGCTTCTTGGCTTTGTCCCAACGAACGCCTCGTTTCGGATCATTTATGAAGGCAATGGTCTGTTCGTGCAGCTGGCGCTCGAAAATATCGAACCGATAGGCTTCCGCTCTCAAGGCGGGACAGCTGGTGGATGCACACACAATAGCGAAGTGGATTCTGGGGTCATCGAATGCTTCCCTTAGGATCTCATGCTCAATTTGCCCCAGCGTCACCTGCTGACCGCCGGCATTAAATTCCAGGCGGTTCCAAATGCCGGAGATCTGCAAGATGCTGTTGCGGGGAAAGAAAAGCCCTACGAGACTGCGTTCCGTGATCGGGTACCGCTCGACGACGGCCTGAATGGTGAAGGCGTTGTAAGCATTGATCCAATAGGCCATTTGCTGCTCCCGGGACCACGCATACATGGATGCCGGATCGACGGCGCCCAACGCTTGGAGATACGCGTAGAATGCATCCGATTGCGTCAATAGGCCATGATAATTCACCAAACCGTTTTTGACGAACCGCTTTAACAGACGGTCGAAGGCCGCATGGGAATGATCGAACGGTCCGCAAGTTTGCAGGGTTTTCGATCCTGTCGAGGCAGATGTCGACAGTGGTCCGCTAGCGGTACAGCCGGTGACCATAAAGGAAACACAGCCACTCAACACGATGGCCACCTGCCATTGGAGAAAAAATCGATTCATTGACGCTTACCTTTTGGAAACCATTACCCTAACGGTTTTGCCGGTTCATTTATGCGTTTTTTTTGTCAACTTTTGGAATCGGGCTGCCATTAGGATATCCGGGCTTGGCGCTTATGAGGATGAATGGATCATTGTTCCTGGAACCGCCCCACAGTATCCTTGCCAGCCTCTTTGACGATAAACAGGGCTTGGTCGGCGGCAGCGATCAGACCGTTAAGACTGGCGGCGTCTTGCGGATATGTCGCCAACCCGAAGCTGGCTGTCAGTCGAACCTCGACACCTCGATCCAGCACGAAGCGGGTACGCTTCACATCCGAACGGATCTCGGCGGCTTTTTGCAGTGCGCTCTGCGGATCCCATCCCGGCAGCACCACCACGAATTCATCACCGGCATAGGCCACGGCGTAGGCGGGCGTCTTCAGACCATTGTTGATCGTGCGCGCGACTTGTTGGATGACCCGGCTGCCATTTAGGTGGCCGTGGGTGTCGACGACTTGTTTGAAATGGTCCAGGTCCATGAATATCAGAGATATCGGGGTATCCGCAGCGCTGGCCCGCTCAATGAGCGTGGCCAGAGACTGATAAAGGTAACGCTGGTTGTAAAGTCCAGTCAAACCATCTCTTAATGCTTGTTCTCGGAAGCGCCGCTCACTCTCTTGCAAAGCCGCTTCGGCCTTTTTTCGCTCGGAAATGTCGACCAGGGCGATCGCAACCCGCGCCAGGGTGTCTTCGTGGCCGGAGATGACCAATGATTTCCCCAAAACGATTTTGGGTTCACCGGTTGCCGTCACCAGCGTCTCTTCCCGTTCGACTGCGGTATCACCAGCGGCGACCAACAGGATGATCTCCCGGGCCAACCTTAAAAAATGCGGTGCATCGGTTGGTATGAAGGCACCGGTGGGACCGGCACCATCGACAACGCCCATCAGGTCCAGAAAGGCCTGATTGTGTTCGACCGCCTTAATCAATGACCAGCAATGATGTACCTGCTGAGGATGTTGCCCGAAGTATACCCTGAAATCAGCAATTCCGGATAGGCGCAATTCTTCGAGATGGGCCTTTAGATCGGAGGCATCCCATTCGATCAGGGCAACGGGAGCGGATTGGAACAGCTGCCGATATCGATTCTCGCTTTCCCTGAGCGCCTCCTGCGCACTGTTCAGGTCGGTAAAATCCTCCACGATGGCCATCATGCCGTTTGCGGCACCTTTTTTCTCGGGTATGGGGCTAAGGTAATGCCGCCAAAGAAGACGTCCGTCCTGGGCATCGTTGTAGGCGCGTTCGACGACAACCGTTTCCATTTGATCCATGCAGCGCCTCATATCGCTGGACAGCCCCGATTGCAACAATTCCCGGCATTGCATCAGGTTCATCGATTTCATGGCGTTGACTGAAAGCCGGGAAAACATCGCTTTCATCTTGCGGTTGATGCCGGTTATCCGCCCCTTTGCATCGATGGTAAAAATTCCCAGCGGCGTACTGTCGCCCAGGAGCCGATTTCTTTCCTCAAGGGCCTTGAGTGCCGCCTCGGCATGCTTGCAGCGCTGTTCGATCCCCTGAAGATTGGCCAGCCGTCGCCGCAATTCGTCGACTTCGGCAGCCAGATCCGTCTTGCGCGTTGCTTGTCTCGGCATGGGCCCGCCCCTTCGTCTTGGTTTGATTCCTGCACCATAGTATCGTTACAGGGCACTAAATATCAAGACCACCAACCCGGTGAACATAATTGTGGGCGATATGGGTGTGGCCAACCGTTGGTTCGAAAATGAAAGCGGGTGCCCGTGTGGTAAAACCGACCCGCGTAGCTCATAATTTGCCACACCCACGGCAGCAAAAAAAATCGGGGCGCCCGGCCGCGAAGGCCAGGCGCCCCGATTGTGATTCGATGATGGCTTGTCAGGTCGTTTTTCTCACATTCTTGGCTTCCGGCCCGCGGTCGCTCTCTTCCACTTCGAACATGACCGCGTCCCCCTCGGAAAGGGTCTTGAATCCAGGCATGTCGATGGCCGAAAAGTGAACGAAGATGTCCCTGCCTTCATTTTCGTTAATAAAGCCATACCCCTTTTTGTCATTGAACCATTTTACTGTACCATTCGCCAAAGCACTGACCCCCTCTTCTCGATAGTTCCCCATAGAAATATCCCTTTGCCTTTGTAGACGATACTCCGGCACGTGGAAGGTCGCCGCTCAGAAGATGTCAGATCAGGGGGACTGTGGCCAAATTATCATCCGAGCAAACCATTAGCCAATGCAATTCTCCTTGTCAAGGGAAAAGCTACAGCGGAAACCGTTTAATTTCCGCATGTTCCTTCAGCTGTTCAAGATAGGATTCGATCTTTTTTCCTTCCTGTTCCTGACGCAGACGAGTGGCGATTGCGTCTTTCACGTCGTTGTAGGCCATGGTTTGCTCTGGGCGACGCTCGGTCTGTCGAATCACGTGGTAACCAAATTGCGTCTGCACCACATCACTGACCTGGCCCGGCTGAAGAGCAAATGCGGCATCGGAAAAAGGCTTGACCATTTGTTCACGGCTGAAAAAGCCCAGGTCCCCACCCTTGACCTTGCTGGGGCCGTCGGAGTGTTCCATGGCCAAGGTCGCAAAGTTCTCACCATTGTCAATCCGCGCCTTCAATGCCTGGATGGCGGCAAGGGCCTCGCCTTTTTGAGCCTCATTGGCATTTTTCGATACCTTGACCAGGATATGCGAGGCTTTGACCTGTTCCGGTCGTCGAAATAAATTGGGGTTGTCGTCATAAAAGGCGCGCACCGTCTGGTCGCTCAAAGCGATTTTCTGGACCACCTCTTTATCGATCAAGGTTTTGATGGTCAGCCCATCCCTGATCTGCTCCATGAGCATTTCTTCGGTAAACCCCATTTCATTCAGGGCCTGCTGGTAGGCTGCTTCTGATTTAAAAGCGGCCTTGAATTCATTATGGGCTTTGGCCACTTTGCTGTCGTCAACCGCGATCTGCATGGATTTGGACTGTTGCAGCAGCAGGGTGCGATTGATCAGGGTTTCACGGATGTTGCCTTCATAGCGTTTCAGTTGGGCGTCGTTCATCGGCCGTCCCTGACGCGCCAGCTTCAGGGCCACCAGTTTCATTTCACGGTCAAGATCCTGGCGAAGCAGCACGGTATCATTAACCTGAGCAATCTGGCCGACAGGCGCATCCGCAGCGACGGCAAATGCCGTTCCTGTAATCAGGATTGCCATCATAAACAGACTGACGGTGAGAACGGTTGTCGGTCTTGTATGGGTCATCGATTTCTCCTTTGATCAATGGTATTCATCATTTATCTTTCAATTGAATGACCAGGCCGATATCGGCATGGATCCTCCGGCCTATTGGTCTGATGGGTGAGGCTCCGGCCTTTGCGTTGAACCCGAAATACTCACCAGTTGCCCCGTGAAGCTGCCCACAATGACCTTGCTCTTCAATTTCACTGGCAAACGCCGATGATCCGCAGACACCCACAATTGAAGTTTGGCATCGGGGCTTTTCTCAAAAACACCACCCACATGTCTCAGATCTGGCTCAATTAGGAAGGTGTCGAAGGTGCCTGCGGGCACACGTATCTTCTCTCGCCGGACCACATTGGCGATTCCCAGCACATGCTTCTTTCCATCGGTCACCCATCGACGCAGTTGACTGCCGACAACCAACGCTTCCGATCTGGACCAATAAAAGACCGACAACGGATCGAAGGTGCCCTCCGTGATGGGAATCGGTTTGCGGGCCTCCCCAAAGTTGACGTATTGAGCGGTCTTTGCCTCCCAATCAAAGGAGACCGTGATGTCCCGGCGGGTTCGACCTTCATGCTGCTTTTTGCGGTACAGCAGCGACCGGCGCATGGCCGCGTCGGACCATGCATCGACGCGATCCCGCACCATGTAGAATGCGTCAACAAACGCATTGGAGGTGGCCGTAAGAACAAAGTGGTTGGCATCCAGGCCGGCCATATGCTCTCGGGG
This sequence comes from Desulfosarcina sp., assembly GCA_050124445.1. Classification (GTDB taxonomy): domain Bacteria; phylum Desulfobacterota; class Desulfobacteria; order Desulfobacterales; family Desulfosarcinaceae; genus Desulfosarcina. The sequence goes on along the minus strand of JASFFF010000178.1, from coordinate 2,384 downwards.
CAGTACCTCTAGAACGGCCTCGCCAGCAGGAATGACGGTCCATTTGAGAATAAAGGTCAATCGTTCACCCGGTTGGAACGCACGCTTTTGGCCAAGGGCTTCAGCGGGCGATGACGCAACCGAAAGAAGCAATCCGGCAGCCAACCAAAGGACCACCACCCAGCCAGACCGGGGGCAGCCAAAAAGGATGCCACGCCATATCAGCGTCTTTATCGATCCGGCACCACGGACTGCCACCTGCCCGGGAAGGCCCCTGCGATGCCATTGGTCAGATTCGTTAATGGTTTTGCGCGGCACGCGTCTATCCGTGTTACCATTCGTTGTTGGTTGCAGCTTCCCCTCAAGCGGATCGCTTTGAAGTCGGCCTTGGTTTCAGCGGCCATCCACCGGAGCGGTGTCCGCAACAATGGCTCTGGGACGTTTGCTTACCCACAAGCCAAACCGATAGGCGTGGGTAAAAACAATTGCAACTGCCAGCCGAGGGATCCACAGCCATAGGGGGTGGATGCCCAGCGGCAGGAACATCACCGGATCTTCAATCATGGCATGATTGATTCCAATGGAGATATGCAGCGGTTTCAACTGGTCCGGATGCAACCGGCGCTCTCGGGTCTCTGTGGCTATTACTGCCCCGCCGTAGGTGATGCCGAACACCGCCGCTGTTAACCACAGCATGCCCACCTGCCTGTCCAATCCCATCACCCTCAGGAGCGGCTCAATGACGCGAACCACCTTGTCGATCAGGCGAGATTGCTTTAAAAATGCCATAAACACCATCACTCCCATGATGATTACAAATATCTTCAGGCTCAGCCAGCCCATGTCGACAGCCCAGGCAAGCATGGCCGGCCAGAAGGCCACTGGGATTGCAGTCGATGACATGTGGAGCGTTTTCTGGGCCGTTTCTGAACCCAGCATCCAACCCAACGTATAAACAGTCAATATGGCGGCTGCCAGTCGGACTGCGGTAGCCATCCATGCGGGACAACCGGACTGATGCTGGATCAGTCCTTCCTGGATCAGGCTGTGGGCAATCAGCAGAAACACCGCCATAAGGGTCATTTGTTCAACGCTCAGCGGTAGGACTGACATGGCGGCAATGGCCCCGTATATGCCCGTCAGCAGGCCGGCCAACAGGGGCAGTGCAGCCATCGCCGGCAGATGGATTGCGCCCATCATTGGCTCCAGCCATTCGTCCATGCAGCTGATCCATCCGGCGTAATCTATTAGAAAGGTGGCCAAAGATACCGGGATGATAATCTTGAGCATCCAGATGAAACCCCGCCATCCTTTGGCAGCGCCGTGTTTCAGACTGACGCGAACGTCCAGGTAGATCTGTTGCACCATGATTTCCTATCAGTTTCGATCTCGGGACAGCCGAGTACCAGAGACGCTTCTATATCACAGTTTGCTGGGCTGGGCACGAATTGAATTGCATGGGGGTCTCAATGGGGCGATAGAGAAAGGTCAGGGCATTAGATAAAACCCCAAGGCAGGGTCGTCAGGCTCGTTGGGGTGAAAGGACGCCCCCACGTAAGCCCCGCTGACATTGCGGACAATTACACGCTTTTCCATGGGTGTTCGTTTGCGATTATCCAGACGGAATTCCACCAGGAGTTGGGCACCGATGGGAAAGGCACGGGGGACCGTCATTTTCAATTTAAGGCCGGTTGTGGAGAGATCCACCACCTTCACCAACCCGGTATCCTCGTGTCCGTCCCTTCCCAAAAGGGTAAATTTTCCCGGTAGGTCGGCGCCTTTACGATATTGTTTGCGCTTCTCGAGGCGACAGCGGAACTGGTGGCCGCAGGCACAGGTACAGTTGACCGTGATTTTCTTGTCGGTATTGGCGTATTGACTCACATCCGAGGTTTTGGCCTGTCCACATTGGGGGCAGCGGAATGTGGCGGTGTTGTTTTTTGATATGAAGACGGTTTGGTCCATTTGTTTTACGGCTCGGTCCCGGGCAGCACCAAGGCGTCCGCTGATGGCGGACGATGCCCCCTTACCTTGATAATTTCAGGTTTGTAGCTGGCATTTTTAGAAAGCCGCCGGCCGGCGAAGCGAATAACGAAAAATGCCAGTCCGAAAAACAGGAATCCACACAGGGCCGAAAGCCCGGACGGGTCAGACCCCCGCATCGTAGCCACGGTATGGCCCACCAGCGCTCCGCCAATCATGGCCAAAATTGGGAAAACGTAGAGCAAGAATGTGGCCTTAAGCAAGGAAGCCGTTTCTATGCTCATCACAATCTGATCACCAACGCGGGCAGCGGCCGAATTTATGGCTTCCACCTCCATCTCTTTGCCGCTGCCGCCAGCCTGGCAGGCATGCCTGGAGGAGCAGGATTCACAGGAACTGGAGCGGGTGGTTTTCACCCATGC
>JASFFF010000177.1:0-7652 GCA_050124445.1 Desulfosarcina sp. | reverse complement strand
CATGACCACTCATGCCATCCTGATGGGCGGCCACGTGCGCGTGGGGCTGGAAGACAACATTTACTATCGGCGCGGCGAACTGGCCACCAATGTCCAGCTAGTGGCGCGGGTGGTGCAGTTGGCCGATATGTTGGGCCGCTCGGTTGCCACGCCAGACGAAGCCCGTGAGATGTTGCGTCTGCCGGTATCGTAGATTGACTAATCAACCCGTTCTCGCCTCTGAGGAGATCCCGCCATGCCCGAAAATCCGATTGGTATATTCTACGAACACCCCCACTGGTTTCAATCGCTATTCGCAGAGCTGGATCGTCGGCGTATTGACTATGAGAAGATCCACCTCCATAGCCATCTCTTCGATCCGTGTGCCGGCAAGCCTGACTATTCGCTGGTGGTCAACCGGGTGAGTGCTTACCCATCAACGGCCAGTGAGCCCAGCGTCGTTTTGTATGTCAAGCAGTATCTGGCCTATCTTGAAAGTATCGGTACACGGGTTCTTAACGGTTGGCGATCCTACGAGGTGGGAACCTCCAAAGCCTTGCAGATGCATATTTTCAATCAGCTGGGGCTGAATGTGCCCAAGAGCCGGGTGGTTCACCATGCCGGCCAGATACTCGAGGCGTCCGAAGACCTGCGATTCCCGCTGTTGATCAAGCCCAACGTGGGTGGCAGCGGTGCAGGTATCGCCCTTTTCGACACCCACGAGGCGCTGGCCTTAGCGGTTGAGGCGGACGAGATCGACCTGGGCATTGACCGGGTGGCCCTTTTGCAGGAATACCTCAAACCCAAAGATGGTTGCATATACCGGGTAGAGATCTTAAATGATGCCTTCCTATACGCCATTCGGCTGCCCATTCTTGGAGAAAGTTTCAACTATTGTCCAGCAGATGGCTGCAACATCGAACGCTTCGATTACTGCCCCGTAGATGGCGCGTCTGGTGGCGTGGATGATACGACCGGCCCAGGCATATCCGCATTCGAACCGGATCCGGTTGTCATCGATCAAGTGCGGCAGTCAGTGGCGGCGGCCGGCGCCGACATCGGCGGCGTCGAATACCTGGTCAATGCGGCAGACGACCAGCTATATTTTTACGACATCAATCCGTTGTCCAACTTCGTGGCCAATGCAAGGCAGGTGGTTGGATTCGACCCAATTCCGCGATTTGTCGATTACCTGATTGAAAAGGCAGCACCGAGTTGAACCGTATCAGTATTTAAATCCCGCCAGGCAGGGCGCTAAGTGCCAGTTTAGCCGACCATCCTGTCGGCCCCCGTCACAAGTACCGCCATCGGCAGAGTCGTTTGTTTGTTGACAGCCGTGCAGCGCTCCTGCCTGTAGTATACCCACTATTTTATACTCTGAATGATAAAAATTAACATACAAAACAGACTTTATATATATAAATAACGATATGATGTATTTTATTTATTGAAAAAAATACAGATCTTGCAATATGTTAATTTATGTTATATATAGTTTGTAAATTTAACATTTGAAGAAGGCGTTGATACTTGGATGAAGTGAACGGATCGATGCAACATTGACCAAATGGTTTCATTGGTAAGGAGGTCGCCATGGGTGTGTATAAATTGATCAATAGATGCCCCTTTTGTGATGAGACGCGGGCCATACACGAAGCGTGGATCAAGGGCACTCTCAAGGCTTACTACGTAGGCTGCAACGATAAAAACTGTCAAGGCTATCATATTGACAATGCCTACAGTGCAACCACTGTCAGGCTTGATATGCTGGTGGCCAGATATGGGGGCCTCGACAAGGATCTGCAGACGAAATCGGTTTTGAGACACTTGTCACACGGCGTATGGAGCAAGCACATGGAAAGGGCTGACAAGCGCATCGAATGCGCCTTGTGTCACCGTTCAATTGACAAGCAGCACGATTATAACTGCCCTGTTCGCATCGCCAAAGATATTTTAGGAGAATTTGATGGCCAACCATCCGCTTAAGGGCAGCAAAACCAAGGTGATGCCAATCAAGCAGATCAAGGATGTCAAGACCATTAAGAAGATGCTGAAAAACGAGCCGCGTAACTATGCGCTCTATGTGATCGGCATCAATACGGCGTTGCGTGTATCCGATCTGGCAAGGTTGTCCGTCGGTCAGGTGCGTGGTTTGAAACCTGGTGATACACTTGAAATCAAGGAGAAAAAAACCGGCAAGACAAGAATGATTCCAATGAACAAGGCCTGCACCAAGGCCATCGCCAAACTGGTTGAGCGCGAAACACTCAAGGACGGGGATCCGCTGTTCAAAAGTCGCAAGAAGGGTGGCAGGCTCACGGTTCAATCGATTCACCGTTTGGTGAAAGGCTGGTGTCGGGCGATCAATCTGAATGGCAATTACGGCAGCCACACCTTGCGTAAAACCTTCGGCTATCATCGCCGGGTGACATTCGGTCGAGAATTATCCGAAGTGCGGAAAATGTTCGGGCACCAATCCAAGCGAATCACCATGGAATATCTATGCCTCCAACCCGAGGAGGATAAAGCCATTATTATGGACGAACTTTAGCAAGCATGAAATGCGTGCTGAATAACTCAACGGCGCCTTGCATGTCAGCTTCTATTATATCCCGCCAGATCAAGCAATCCGATTCCAAACAACCAAATTGCACCGGGAATGAGCAAAAGCCCTACCCTTACAACCGCCTAAGGTTTCACAATATTCGCGCCACCCGAACTTGATACAACATGCCTCCCTTCACCAGCATACGCTCCTTGTTCCTAAACCTTTAATCTGATAAAAAAAAGAATCCGTTCAACGAAATAAATCAGGAGAAAATCTATGAACGTGGTCGCATTCAACGGAAGCCCTCGAAAAAACGGCAATACCTCTATTCTGATACGCAAAGTGCTGGAAGTTCTTGAAGCCCAGCAGATCGAGACGGAGACCATCCAGGTCGGCGGCAAGCCCATTCGCGGCTGCATTGCCTGCTACAAGTGTTTTGAGAACAAGGACGGGCACTGTGCCGTGGACAAGGACATGCTCAACGACTGCCTGGATAAAATGGTGGCCGCCGACGGGATCATCTTAGGGTCCCCGACCTATTTTGCCTGCATGAGCCCGGAAATCAAGGCCCTGATCGACCGCGCCGGCATGGTCTCCATCGCCAATGACAGCATGTTGCGACGCAAGGTCGGGGCCGCCGTGGTGGCGGTTCGACGGGCGGGAGCGGTGCACACCTTCGACTCCATCAACCATTTTTTTACCATCGGTCAGATGATCATCCCCGGATCCAGGTATTGGAACATGGGCTTCGGCAGGGAAAAAGGGGAGGTCAATGATGACGCCGAAGGGCTGGAGATTATGCAGACGCTGGGGGAGAACATGGCCTGGCTGCTTTGGAAGATAGCCGATTAAGGCTGACGGTTACGTACTCTAAACAACATCACAAGAGGTTAAGATGGATAACCACACGGTATTCCCAGATCGCCCCATCATCCCGTCAGGTGTAATATCGGAGCAGTTTTGCCAACGCGGCATCGACACCTTTCACGGGGCCTGCCGATATGTGCATGAGCTGCCCTATGGCTACAATTCCGATCGGGACGATCTCTTGATCCTTTTTAAGGAAAATATGGGGTCGTGCACCACCAAGCACGCCGTGATCGCCACCCTGGCGGCGGAACTGAACCTGCCGGTCGAAAAGAACATCGGCATTTACGCCATGACCGAAAAGATCGTCACCGGTACCGCTCCGATCCTCAGTCGTTACGAGCTACCTTATCTACCCATGATTCATTGCTTCCTGGTCCATGACCAACACCGTGTCGACCTGACCGAAGGCAATGCCAATGGCAAAAACCAGCCCATTGACGATTTTTTGTATACCAAACGCGTGGTGCCCAACATTGCGGCCAAAGACGAGTACCTCAAATACCGCAATGCGCTGAAAGCGCTCGTCGATCGTCGTGATGAACTGCGTGGCAAGCAGATCAAAATCATCCTGCATGCCCGTGAAGCGGGCCTGGCACTGCTCAAAGACAAGGTCAACCATCCAGAAGGTACTTAAAAGAGGTGATGTTCTGTAATGCCAAAATAGTCTGCAACATGCTGGGCCACAGACTGGCCGAGCCAGGATGGCTGGTGGGCATCTGAGCCGAGAACAAATTTGAATCGATCGATAAAGGGGCCGTAATACTGCTTCCAATCGCAGCGCCAGACATAGCGATTGTTGATTTCAATCAGGCATTGCCCTGGCACCCGGTTTAAATCGGTACCAAAGGCATTGGGATGGGCAATGATGACTGGCTTGTCAGTCGTCAGCAGGCGATTCAGCGATCGATAGTCTTCCTCACGATCACGACAATGAAAGATGTAATAGTCGACATCGCAACCAGTGGCTTCGATGACCCAGGCGTGCCCATCCACTTCTACGCCGACTTTAAGCCCGGCTGCTCTGATTTCTCGGGCGTAGGAATCGAATACCCCATCTATGAGATACTCAAAGTGGTCGCTGATGCCAACCAGGTTGGCATGTTTCACCGCAGCAACCAAGGCTACCGTCTGTTCGGGCACAACGGCGTCATCGCCGGTGGAATAGGTGGTATGAATATGTAAATCCTGTTTCATCATCGCAGTACCGGTATTAGTAGAATAGGGTTGGTCTGGGCCACAACCATTTTATGATTGATCTCAACAGGTTTTCCGATTAGATGGTGTCGTGATCGACGTTGTTCCAAGAGCAAAGAGGGCGGCTTGCAGGCCGCCCTCGTATCCACAGGCGGCAACTCATTCTATGTTTGAAGACGCGCACCCGAATAACGAATCATGCTAGTTGCTGAGTTGCAATCCGGTGGTTCCGTACTCGGTTACTTGCTTTATGTTACGACGGCATTAAGAAACCAATAGAAAAGTATTGTTTCACACAAGTGTTCACAGATATCACGTCTCCCTGTGGGTTCTGCAGCACACACAGAAACGTTCCGCTTTGGAGATGTCCCGTCGGAGAGCGAGGGATTTTACCACTGATGAATTAGGCAGGGAAAACCAGCCGTCGCCGTGCCAGAAAAAGGCTAAGAACCATCTACAACCTGTCGGCCATGCAATCTCGGCAAAGATAGGTTTTAATGGTCAGGACGGCTTGTCGTCATGCACGGCAACACCGGAATGATGGACGGAGGGGGTGTAGCGGTCTTGCCTGGATGCGGTGACTGCCCGATTGGCGATATCCTGGACTTTTTCGTAGGCCAATTCGTTCTTTTTGGAGAGATCGTTGATTTGAGCTGCTTGGGAAGCCACAGTTTTCTCGAGTGACTCGATCTTGCCCAACAGAACGTTCTTTTCCCCCTCGAAACGGGTTTGTAATAATGTCTTTTCGTTCTTAAAATCTCGGGTGAGCCGCTCATCGGTTTCGGAAACCGCCGTCTGAACGGCTGATTCCAAACGCTTTTCAAACGCGTCGACCTCCTTTTGGAGCATTGCCAACGCATTCTCTTTATTGTTGATCGCCTCTTCACGGGCATCGAGGGCTGCGATGCGTTGTTCCATATCTCGCTCAAAGTCGCTTCGCTTAACAGCGATCTCTTTTTCGAGGGCTTGCAGTTCATCTGCCAAGCTGTTAGTACGCTTTTCTTTTTCACGCGCAAAGACATACTCATATTCTTCTTGATCGCGTTGACGCTGTTTTTTAATAGCCTCTGCCTGTTCTTTAACTTCTCTATCGTGGGCGGCTTTCTCCTTTTGCCAATTGGCCCGCATTTCCTGAATCTCCCCTTCAAACGTGGCTCTTTGAGCCGACATTTCCTGTTCGTATTGTTCTTTCTTGGTGCGCTGCGCATCGATCAGCGCGGCGAGGTCGGAGGCTGTCGTTTCCACTTCGTAGATAGTATCGAGTTCGACCTGCTTGGTTTCGATGGCAGATTGGATGTTGCGATAGGTATCGATTTCGGTTTCAAAGCGTTCGGCGAGGTTGGTCAACTCATGGCCAATCGCTCCCCGCAGCTCCAAGAGCCGCTTTACGGGGTCCTGGGCCGCCTGGGCATCGGCGGTTGCAGTGGCCAATTGTTGCTCCATTCGTTTGCGGGTTTTTTCGGCATCCAACAGATCTTTGCTTAAACGATCGAACCGCTTTTTTGCGGATTGATACGCTTCCAAGAGCTCTTTTTTGGTATTGGCCATGGAAACACTGGGGAGGTCATTTGAGTCGGTCATTATCTTCTCCTATCGATCGATGGTACATGAGGTGATAGCATCAGACCACCATTCGGCATATTTACCATGGCGGGATTGGGGGAAAAGCCCCTTTGACGCCTTATGATAAATGAACGTCAGTCGTATCTCAAGCTGTGTTTAGCATTTCTTTCAGTTGGTTAACACGAAGCGTGGGTTCCGTCAAATGAGACCCGGCTTGAAGCGTGGGTTTCAACAGACGACATGGTTTCTGGATTGCGGCCCCAAACAGAGTATGTTCATCGTTGTTCTTCCTCCACTGACTGTAGGACGGCCAGCGTCTGAGACACCGCATCGATCAGGCGGTGCATATCCCGGGGCTGGACGTCGCCGATATTGCCGATGCGGAAGGTATCCCTATGGGTTACCTTGCCCGGATAGATCACAAATCCCCTGGCTTTTAGACCGTCGTAAAAAGGCTTGAATTGCCATGTCGAGGATTCGGGGTATAGAAAGGCGGTGATGATGGGTGCCTGCCATCGGTCCGGCAGAAGCGACCGAAACCCGAGTCGCCGCATCCCTTCCACCAGGATGCGATGGTTCTCGATATAGCGCAAGTGGCGTGCGGCGACCCCGCCTTCGGCCTCCAACTCATGCAGGGCCTGGAAAAACGCGCGAACCACATGGGTGGGGGAGGTAAAACGCCATTTGCCCGCATGGTCCTCCATGGTTCTCCACTGGTCGTAAAGATCCAGGCTCAGGGAGCGGGCGTGCCCCCGAGTTTGTTCCAGCACCGCTTTACGTGCAATCACGAATCCAAACCCCGGAACCCCTTGAATGCATTTGTTGGCGCTGCTTACCAGATAGTCGATGCCGACATCGTCCATATTCATGGGCAGGCCCCCGAAGCTGCTCATGGCATCGACAATGAAGATCTTGTGGTGCGCCTTTACGATCCGTCCGATGGCCGCCACTGGATTGAGCATCCCTGTCGTGGTTTCACAGTGCACCACAGCCACGTGGCTGATGGTCGGATCGGCTTTCAATGACGATTCCAAGCGATCCAAGTCGGGGAGCGCCAATTCGCTGCTATCATGAACCTCGTGGGAGACGCCACAGCGCCGGGCAATGTCGGCGATCCGCCTCCCGTAGGCGCCATTGGCCAGTACCAGCAGTTTGCCGGTCGCCGGAACCGCCGTGGTGATGGTGGATTCTACGCAGAAGGTACCGCTGCCTTGCATGAGAACGGCCGTGGCGGCGCCTGTTGCACCCGCCAGGGCCACCAACCGCCGTCGGATCTGTTGGACAATGGCGTTGTAATCCTCGTCCCAGGTGCACCAGTCGCGCAGCATGACCCCTTTAACGCTTTTGGTGGTGCTTAAAGGGCCAGGGGTCAACAGCAGATAGGGGTTGTCGGGAAGGTCGGCGTTTTGCATGAAGGCCTCTGTTTGTCAACGTTTAATGGGTGGTGTTACAACGATCCGGCTGCCACCGATGCGAAGGCTGCTGCCAATATATCCAT
>JASFFF010000176.1:0-7657 GCA_050124445.1 Desulfosarcina sp. | reverse complement strand
CTGTTGACACCCACCGGGGTATCCCACCGATCCCTGAAACCGAAGCGTATGTCGAGCGGGTGATGAAGTTTTTTTACCTGTATAAAAATGGATGAAACCGATGGTCGCAGCGGCCATCGGATCGTCGTTGCCGGAAAGGTTTCAACGCTCTGGTTGCATGATTTTATTTAATCGCGGGCCTGCCTATCTTCGCCCCAGATAGACCACAAACAAGCCGAGCAGCATCATCACCAGTCCGAATCGACGCAATGATCCTGGCGCCATTTCCTGAATTTTGGCCATCCACGCCTGCATGCGGTCCGGGGCTGCGAAATAGGGTACGCCTTCGATGATCATTACCATCCCGATAACACATAGAAAATAATCCATTGTATTCCCATCGTGTCGGTTTCGAAGGAGGCCTGCTCACGCCGTGGCGTGATGGGGGCACCGTTTATCGGGGATTGCTCTGGTTTTCTCGCAGCCAACAGCATGGCACGCTTGGTTCGTTGACCTGCTTGTGCCTGAATAAATTTCAACCGGCGGTTCTGGGCTGACGGAAATGCCGCACCACTGCTGATTGCAGTCTGTTGCGCGATTCCGGGATTGGTGGGCGTTCGAATATCCCCTGTGGCGCAGATCATATTGGCACGAAAAACAGTGATTCGCAAGCCCATGCCGTTGGTTGCCGGATCCATCGGAATGACCCTGCCGTCATGCTCACCGGTGAGTTGTCGAACGCCTTTTTCCTGGATACACACCAGGGTCTGGTAAATTTTAGGCATTATGCTATTAACGCGTTTCGATCATGCGTTGGATCCAGGTTTCAAATCCTCGACAGTTTCAATATATGCACCCCACGGGCACTTCCTTCGGGGTGCCTGCGGTTAGAAACGTGGATCCGCTTTGATCTTGAATTGGAATTCTAATTTTTAGATGCCTCAACAAGGACTGCGCTTTCAGTTCGCTTGGGAGATATAAAAAGAGGGAGATGGCATGAAGAGACGGCTTGGAGGCCTATTATTGGCCATCATTATCCATACGGCCCCTGCTGCCTGGAGCGCCGATTTGACCATGGTATTGGCACCGCCGCCAACCGACGTTCGGGGCGGCAGCATGATAACCCTGACGCTCTACCTGCACAACAATACCAATGCGACCATCGTTCATGAACTGCCTGCTGACGTACCCTGCCGGATCGTTTTCGGCCAGCGGACGGTCACCCTCCGCGCCGAACTGGTGGCGCATGCTTCGGCGCAGCGCGTTGAAATCCCCGGGCGGCAATTTGCAAGGCGCTTTTACACCCTCACCCTGCCTATTTACACCACGGGGTCAGTCCAGATCACACTGGACACAATTGCGTCCAACCCGTTGATGCTGATGGTTAAAAAGGCGCCGTCGTCAGCATGGAAAGGAGGGCAGGTGCCCTTGGACGAAGGGCCCACCATGCTACAATCGTTTTTAGCCGATCTTTCGGTTCATGAACCCATGTACTTTCTGTTTGGTGTGGAACCCGGGTTGGAGCAGAGCACATTTCAGTTCAGCTTCAAGTACCGGTTTTTCAACCCTGATGGGTATCTGGCCAAGCAGGCCGACTGGTTATCGGGGTTTTACCTGGGATATACCCAGCGTTCCCTTTGGGATTTGAAAAGCGATTCCAAGCTTTTCGAGGACACCAGCTATGCGCCGGAGCTCTTCTACCTGTTGCCCAAAATTGATTTAAATGTCGACCGCATCTCAGCATTCGGCCTGCAGGGGGGGCTCCAGCACCATTCCAACGGCAAGGGGGGGGCTGATTCGCGCAGCACCAACTATCTGTACCTCAAGCCGATCATGAGTCTCCACCTCGCCGGCCCCTACCATCTCAAGATTGCACCTAAATTGTTTACCTACGTCGGCAATGATGATGAAACGAATCCGGATTTGGCCGATTATCTCGGGTACCTCGACTTGGAAACGGGAATCATCGATCCCCAGGGGCTTGCCTTGAACACCCACCTGTGGTGGGCCAGAGAAGGCGCCACGGTACAACTGGATCTCAGCTATCCGCTGACACAGCTGTTGACCAAAAGCTTCAATTTCTATTTGCAGGCTCAGTATTTCAGCGGATACGGCAACACCTTGCTCAATTATGACCAGCGCACGGATGCTTTCCGTTTGGGCGTTTCCATTGTGCGGTGACGATCGTCTGTTGTGACGAATGGTTAGTAATTATTTGAAATGTCGCTTCGGTGTTGATGGGTGCTTCACAGTGCCGAAAAAAAAGCCGGAACCGCCGGCACATGGGCGCTGGCGGCTCCGGCATGAAACACACGTTCCCTTTTGCAACGGCCGAATCAGGCCTTTTTGTCCTCCTCCAGCTTTTCCGGTGCTGGCGTATCCGATTCCGCCTTGTTGGAGGCGTCTCTGAAGTTGCGGATGGCTTTGCCCATACCACCGCCGATCTCTGGCAGTTTACCTACGCCGAAGATGATAAGAATGATTACCAGGATAATGATCAACTCCGGCATTCCGATTCCAAACATGAACCCCTCCTGTGATCGACTGTGTGGCAACCAGCCAAACATTAAGTCAATCTGTTGCGAATAGCGTTATCATTACTTCTGACTGGGTTTCAGTTCATCAAGCAATTGTTCAAATTCTTTTGATTTCAAATAGCTATCAACGGCGCCCTGATGCTCAATCCAAGTGGCCCAAACCTTCATCCAGGCGTCGTTGTGCCAATACAAAGAGTCGTCTTCATTGCCCTTGAGCGCTTCGATATACTCCACGTACTCTTCTGCACAACTGTCGCAGAACGAATAGGGGACTCGGTATTCCGGTATGTCCGGGCGGTTGTCCGCCATAACTTGAACACCACACTTCTCACATTTGGAGGTGCAGTGCGTGCAGCGGAAAATCTTTCTGACTGCCAGCAATTTGCGTTGGCGTATGATGACGGCCTGTTTTTCCTGACTGCACTTGCGTTTGGTTTTGAGGGATATGATGTTTGCCATGGCCTGTCCACCTTAATTGCCGTGCCACCACGCAAAAGTTCATGCGAAATTGCCAGATTGACGAAAAGGGTGGCCTTTCGCCCGCTGACCGTATCCACCGAAAGCGGTGACGGCGGAAAGTGACGCAACCGACTCAAAATGATTCAATTTCCAGAGTTAGACAATACCATTGTGCTCAATGGGTGTCAATCGGAGGCCGGGAAGGTCGCCGAAAACATTCCCGCGGTAGCAAATGGTCATAGCCCCCCGGCCGGCAACATCATCTCAGTTGCCACGCCGTATCCAATGCCCTTCATCTGCTGGATATCCGGCACCCATTTTGACAACACGATCGATCGCCAGCTCATGCTTGTGAAACCACACCCTCCGTGGTAAAAAGGCTTTTGTTCCAATTTATTATTTAAATTCACGAGAGGTATGGGTCAATGCCCCAGAACCTAATACCCGATTGCCTGCCCCTGCTCATCGGCAGTCTTCCTTTGGATGACCATCAGGCGGCTGTCCATCTGGTCATGGCGCACACACCCAAACTTCCCCTGTGGGTGCAACTGCCGGTTTTTGCAAACGAGGGGATGGTGCTCCAATTTATCAATGGCATGCCGGCAGTGGTGCAGACGGACGGAAAAACATATATCGACAGCGCCGGTGAATCCTTCGACGGCCAACTGTTGGCTTTCTTCGAGGAATACATGGCCGTCAGCGAGGCACCCCACCGATTGCCCGGCTCGCGTTTTGCCTTGACCGAGGCCTCCGGTAAAGGGGTCGCGGCCCTGCTGAACACCCTGGCCCAGGCAACCATCCAGCCTTTGGCCATCAAAGGGCAGGTTACCGGACCGGTGACCTTTTGCACCGGTGTCAAGGACCAGGACGGGCGTTCAATTTTCTACAACGAGACCTTGCGCGATGCGGCGGTCAAGCATTTGTCGCTCAATGCCCGCTGGCAGATTCGCACCTTTTCCGGGTTTGGCTGTCCAATCATCATTTTTATCGACGAACCCGCCCTGGCGGGTTTTGGATCATCCGAATTGATCAGCATATCCAAGGAAACGATCCTTGAGTGCCTCAAAGAAGTGGTTGACGCCATTCACGCGGATGGGGGGCTTGCCGGTATACACGTGTGCGCCAACACGGACTGGTCGTTGGTGCTGGACGCCGGCGCGGATATTGTCAATTTCGACGCCTACGCCTATTTCGATCGCTTCATCCTCTACGGCTCTCACATTCGGGACTTCCTGAATGCCGGTCGGCTTCTCGCTTGGGGCATCGTACCCACCCTGGAACCCGCAGCGATTCAGCGCGAGGGCGTCGATTCCCTCTATGACGCTTTAATGGAGCGATTTCGACAGGTTGAATCCCTGGGTGTCGACCCCGAGGCATTAACAGCCCAGTCGTTTATTACCCCCAGCTGCGGACTTGGGTCCCTGCCGCTGGATCTGGCCAAGCGGGTGTTGGCCCTGACCCGGGATCTGTCGGCTAAAATTCGCCAATCATACTGATTTGGTATTCAATTTCAACTGGTGAGAGGTGTCCATGACCGTGCAAGCTTCAGATGCGTCCTTTAGGGGGGCGACCCGCTATGTGTTGGACGAAGAGTTGGCCCAAATCGTCAACATCTCAATGGCTTTGGAAATGCCGTTGCTGCTCAAGGGCGAACCCGGCACGGGGAAAACCATGCTGGCCCACGCCATTGCCGAGAGCCTCGGCATGCCGCTGATCGTGCTCAATGTCAAATCCAGCATGAAGCTGGTGGAGGCGCTGTACCAATACGATACCCTTACACGGCTCAATGACAGCCGATTCGGCGACAGCCGGCGGGATGTGAGCAACATCGAAGAGTATATCAAGATGGGCAAGATTGGCCAGGCCTTTGCGGCGGAAACGCGCACGGTGTTATTGATCGACGAGATCGATAAGGCCGACACCGATTTTCAAGACGACATGTTGGACGTGCTGGACCAGATGGAGTTCGACATTATCGAAATCGACAAGACGGTGTCGGCCCGGCATCGACCGGTGATCATCATCACCTCCAATGCCAAGAAAGACCTCTCCGACCCCTTTTTGGGGCGCTGTAACTTTCATCATATCGCCTTTCCGGACCCTAAGATGATGCGTAAAATCATTGCCGTTCATTTTCCGGACATCCATGACGATCTCATGGAAAATGCGATTGCTGCATTTTACAACATGCGGGAGTTGGAATCCGTGGAAAAACGGCCGGCCACCCGTGAACTGATCAACTGGATACGCGCCCTGAAAGCCGATCCCGACTTCAAGCCCAAGCGGCTGGCCAAGGGTGATTTGCCCTTCTTGGGCGTCTTGTTTAAAAAAAGCGGTGACTACGCGCGGGCCAATTCGTTTGTAAACCGACGCAAACTGTTCTGATTATGTTCCTGGCCTTTTTCTATAAGCTTAAAGAGATGGGGGTGCCGGTCAGCCCCACGGCCTTTTTGACCCTGCACCGGGCCCTGGCCAAGCGCCTGATTGCTTCCCTGGATGAGTTCTATACGGCATCGCGGGCAATCCTGGTAAAAAGTGAACGCTATTTCGACCTATTTGACCAGGTGTTCGCCCACCATTTCCAGGGTGCTGAGCTGCCTGATGCGGACGGATTGGAGATCGATGAAATGGCGCGGGCCATGCTGGAACAGTGGCTCAAGCATCCCAAAGCCCTGGCTGATGCGCTGGGTATGGATGCAGACCAACTGAACCGAATGACCCCCGAAGAACTCATCGACTATTTCAAAGAGCGGCTCAATGATCAGGACGGTCGCCACGATGGTGGCAGCAAATGGATCGGCACTGCTGGCACGTCGCCGGTGGGGCACTCCGGTTACCACCCCGGCGGCATGCGCGTGGGCGGGGTGTCGCGCAACAAATCGGCCGTGAAAGTTGCCATGGAGCGTCGCTACAAGGACTACTCCCTATCCGGTCCGCTCACCCAGGCCATGGTGGGGGAAGCCCTCAAACGTCTGCGTAACATGGTGCCGGCCGGACCCAAAGATCAGGTCAACATCGACGAGAGCATTTACCGCACCATGAAAAACGGCGGTGAGATCGAGATCGCCTTCGATCGCCGCATGAAGGACCGGCTCAAGGTGATTCTGGCCATCGATAACGGTGGTTGGTCCATGGACCCCTACGTGACAGTGGTTCAGACCCTTTTCGACTATGCCCGGGCGCAGTTCAAGGAGGTCAAGACCTTCTTTTTTCACAATACCATTTACGACACCATCTGGGCGGATGCGGCCCGTTACCGCAAGCCCGTTCGCATGGACGAATTGGTTCGCTTGGATCCGGAAACCCGATTCATCGTGGTGGGTGACGCCAGCATGGCGCCTTACGAACTGATGTCCCGCGACGGATCCATTTACGTCCAGGATCGCAGCGGAAAGCCCAGCATCGAGTGCCTGCGCACACTGGCAGGTATGTTTCCCCACAGTGTCTGGCTCAATCCCGTTTCAGCCCCCATGTGGAGCTACACGCGCACCATCACCATGATTCGTCAGATTTTTCCCATGTTCGAGTTATCCATCGACGGATTGGAGAAGGCTGTTCAGCACCTCATGGCAGCTTGACAAAGCGTTCGGAATTGGCATCTGGCGACACCAATCTGAATACGCCGGCGGTTGTTATGTGCCCAAAGTAGATCGATACGAAAAAAAATGGGGCGGTGAATCCCCAGCCTAAAGATCGAGACGAAACAGCCGGCACGTATTGTTCCAGACCTGCTCGGCCAGGATCCGCGGATCTTCCCCACGCACATCGGCCACCTTGAGCAGCACCTGGCGCACAAAAGCCGGTTCGTTGCGTCGATGTTTGTTGCGCTGGGGCGTGGGGGTCAGGTAGGGGGCGTCGGTCTCCACCAGCAAGCGATTCTTGGGTATCTCCTTCAGCATGCCGCGGAGCGCCTGCCCGCGGTTTTTAATGGTAACCACGCCTGTGATGCCAATATAAAATCCCATCTCCAGGTATTGCGCCAATTCCGACGCGCTGCCGCTGAAGCAATGCACCACGGCGCACCGCCTATCGTCAGCATGGGCGTTAAGGATTTCCAGCAACCTGCCCCTGGAGTCCCTTTCATGGAAAATCAGAGGCAGTCCGAGTCTGTCGGCGATTTCCAGTTGGTGGATGAACCATCGTTCCTGGGCCTGCCGGGGAGAATACATGCGGTTGAAGTCCAGACCGGTCTCGCCCCAGGCCACCACCTTCGGGTCGCTGGCCAGTTGCTTGAGACAATCAAGTTCGGCGGAGCTGCACGAAGCGGCATCATGGGGATGCACCCCCACCGAGGCAAACAGGCCCCGGTGACGACGAGCCAGCTTCAGTGCACGGGTCGACGTGCGGCGGTCAACGCCAACGACCAGCATCCGCCTGACCTGCGCTGCTGCGGCTCGCTGCAATACGGCCTCCAAATCGGAGGCGAACGACCGATCGTCCAAATGACAGTGGCTGTCAAATAGCCTCATAACGTTTTATTTCAAGATTCGGGTGTTTATATTAGCCGGTTTCAGACAAGAAATAAAGATCCGCGCTTCCGTTTGGCTACGGTCATTTTGCCAAGCCGCTCTCTGCCCTTCAGCGTGGCGATCGCCGTTGTTCGTGGCGCTGGTTCAATCAGGTAAACAGATCCACCGCTTTCTGGATGGATTGATTGGAGATTGCAGCAGTCGACTGCGAGA
>JASFFF010000175.1:0-7662 GCA_050124445.1 Desulfosarcina sp. | reverse complement strand
AGCGCTACCGCAACGGCCAGAAAAAGCTGATCGGCTTTTTTGTCGGCCAGGTCATGAAAAAGACCCGGGGCAAGGCCAATCCCAAGGTGGTGAATGAGATACTGCGCAAAAAGCTGGAGTGAGGCAAATTTCAGATAATATTAATAATTATAAAGTAGTAAGTCACAATGATCAAATGCCAAACAAGATCGGTTCGACGTTTGTTTGAGAGGTCGATATGGTGATTTGGGCACCTTGCATTTACGCTGTTCTCAAGTATCCAACGGCAAACAATTATTGATTATAATCCTATCAAATCTCTTGACTTGGCCAAAATTATGGCCTATATTTTGGCCATGAAAACAGCCAATATTGGACAACTCAAAGACAATCTCAGCAAATTTCTCAGCTACGTGGAGAAGGGCGAGGCGATTACCATATGTAAGCGCAATATTCCGATTGCGACCCTGGTTCCGCATGGCCCTAAAAAAACCGCTAACCAAACGAAACTCGGTTGCGGGTTGGGCACCGTTCAGGTAGAAGGTGATTTGACTGAGCCGTTGATTCCAGAAAATAGCTGGGACATGCATCAGCCATGAAGCTTCTGTTGGATACATGCTGTATTATCTGGGCGGTTTCGGATCCTTCCGTCATTTCGGAACAGGCAAAATCACTCCTGACTGCTGATGAATCTGAAATTTTCATTTCGGTCATCAGTGTGGCCGAACTGGCCTGTGCGGTTGAGAGGCGGCGTATAACCATTGATCGACATTGGAAAAAATGGTTCAGGTATTATTCGGATCTAAATGGCTGGCAAGTTGAAAACATAGATCTTGAGATTATGCAAGAAGCCTATTCCCTACCGGAAGCGTTTCATGCCGATCCGGCTGACCGTATTATCACCGCGACAGCTCGCCTGAACCATTATACAATTCTAACGGCTGACAAAAAAATCCTTGCATATCCGCACGTTGATTCTGTCTGGTAGCTTTACTTTTAATCCACTATCATCTTTTGTTTGATATTTCGAAATTGTTATTTGGAATTTATTTGGAATTTGGATATTGTTATTTGGTACTTCATGCTTCACCAACGTCGGTTCCACCACCATAAGCAGGAGACACATTTGAACATCCTAAACCTTAAGTTGACGCGAATCATTCTCCCGCTCATCACCACCCTGCTGCTCTTGTCCACCGTCCCCGCCCTGGCCGCCCCAGCCCGGGTCGCCATCCTGCCCTTTGATATCAACGCCGAGAAGGACCTCACCTTCCTGCAAGAAGGTATATTGGACATGCTCGGCTCGCGTATTGCCTGGCGGGACAAGGTCGAGGTGATCAACGAAAATGAAACCAAGGCCGCCCTGGCCCAGGTCGAGGGCTTCGAGGGCGAGAGCCGGGCCCTGCTCGTAGGGGGCAAGCTCAAAGCCGATTACGTGCTGTTCGGCAGCCTGACCGTAATCGGCGAAAGCGTCAGCATCGACGCCAAGATGGTGGATGTCAGCGGCCAGCAGGAGCCATTGCCCTTTTTCGCCCAGACCAGCGGCATGGGCCAGGTGATCCCCCAGATCAACCAGTTCGCCACCAACATCAACGCCACGGTGTTCGGCCGCGGTGTGGCCCGGCCGCCGGTGGCGGCGGCAGCAGCGGCCGGCGCCGTGGCAGCCACCCAGTCCCAGCCGGCCCCGCCGGTGCAGGAATCGCGCATGCACCCGGAAAAGCTGCTGCAGTCTGGCGTTCAAACCGAAACCCAGGTGCCCGTGGCCGGACAGCCTTACCAGACGCCCAACCCGGCCTTCGTGACTGAACAGGGCGCCCGCGCCGGCAGCAACACCTCGTGGCGCAGCCGCAGCATCAAGTCACTGGTCACCGGCATCGACATCGGTGATGTGGACAACGATGGCCGCCAGGAAATCGTCATTGCCCAGAACAAGCTGATCACCATCAATCGGGTGGAAAACGGTCGACTGGTCAAGATCGCCGAATTGGGCAAGACGACCAACAGCTTGTATGTTGGCCTCGACGTGGGTGACGTCGACGGCAACGGCACCGAAGAGATCTATGTCTCCAGCCTGGGCGGCGGCAAGGCCAACATCGTCAATTCCTTTGTCATCGAACACAATGGCAGCGCTTTCGAGTCCCGCTACGGCCCGGACAACTGGTTTTATCGCGTGGCCCAAACCGCCGACCAGGGCACGCTATTGCTGGGCCAACGCTTCCGTTCCGGTGGCGAGTCCATCTTTGCTGAACCGATCCATAGGATGAACTGGGAAGGCGGACGCATCGTTGCCGGTCAAAGACTCCTGAGAGGTGGTGTGGCCAACCTCATGGGCGCGACCTACGGCAACGTGACCCACAGCGGCCAAAGCCTGGTGGTGGCCTACTCGGACTGGGATCGCCTGCGTATCTACAGCGGCGGCGGTAAAGAGATATGGGAGGACGGCGATCGAACCGGGGGCAACCTAATCTATTTTTCCTTGCGGCAACTGGAGGCCGGGGAACCCAATCGCCAGTTTTTCCCCCTGCGGGTCAGAACCGCCGACATCGACCGCGACGGCAAGCCGGAAGTACTGATCGCCCGGCACGAGGAACTGGCCAAAAGCATGCTCAAGAACTTCAGGAAATTTAAAAACGGCAGCATGCAGCTGCTCGCCTGGGAGGGCATGGGGCTGGTGCCCAAATGGGGTACCCCCACCTTCGATGGCCGCATCAGCGATTTCGTGGTCGGCGACTTCGACAATGACGGCCAGGACGAACTGGTCGTCGTCGTGGTGGTCAAGGAGGGCCGCATCGTTTTCACCGAGGCCGTCAGCAGGCTGATGGCCTTTGAATTGGATGTTCCCTGATCCCCGTGTGCCGCCCTTATGAGGCATGCTCGATGCGCCCGTCACCGCCGAGGTGAGGGGCGTTTTAGGTCAGCGGGTGCCGCCTTAAGAATCGGCGCACGGGCAACACGATAAAGGAAATTACAACTTCCAAGCACCCAATTCCAAATAATTTTCAATAGCCAAAATTCCAAACGCGATCGTGGTGGCTTGAGGGTGCCGTTGATAACCAACTGGGTTTGCTATCGGTATCGAAATTTAATATCTGATCCGAATCTGAACGGACGATACCAACAACGCCAGCCATGTCGATCGCGGAAAAAAGATCCTCCTATACCAATCATTGCATGACAGTCTCTGTTTGGTGCCATTTCCTGGCGATCGCTTGTTATTTGAGTATTGAGATTTTTGCGTTGTGGGCGGCGCCGTAGCGGGGGATCGGCAATCACCTGGCCGTCGATCGTCGGCTTATGAAGGAACACGGAAAACAAAAAACCCCGGAGCGGAAGCCCCGGGGTTTTAATTTTGGCTACGCTTCTAAATAAACCGCAAAGCGGCAATTAGAAGTTGATCTGCCATTTGGCACCTAAGTAGGTCACGTCACCCTGTTCGGCCCTCAAAGGATCGTCTTTGAAATCGATCTTGCCGATTTCGGGCACGATGAAGAAGCCCGGGGCGATGTTGATGGTGCAGTTCAGGTACATCTGCTGGGTCTCGTCCTTGTCGGTAGTAGGATCGTCAATCTCGTAGCTCACGAAACCGTAACCGGCTTCGATGTTGAACATATCGCTGGCCTTGAAACCGAGCACACCCAGGAAACCGTAGCCATCATTGTCTCTCAAGGTACCATTTTCATCGATGGCGATGGCGTCGTTGTCGCCTCTGCCCCATGAACCCTCCATCGGGTTGTAGGCGCCGTAGTTGCCCAGGTTCTGGCCCATGTGGCCATGCAGGTTCGCGTAGAAGGCGCCGAAGTTCAGGCCACCGCCGGCGGCGACCACATAGGAGTCAATGCTCGCCTCTTTTTGGCCCACAGCGTCAATCCACTGGAATTCAAGGCTGTTGTAGCCTGCACCGACGTTGATGAAGAACATGTCGCCGGAAAACTTGTAGTTGGCCTCGATCTTGGGCAGTTGGGAATAGGAATTGGCATCGGTCACCGTGGCCAGATAATCTTCGTTAATGACGGCACCCGTGGTGTTGGGCTCGACTAAGGCCACCTTGAAGCCGCCCATCTTCCACTGGATCATGGGCAGCCGGCCGGTGTAAAAAGAGCCGATGCCCAGCAGGTCGCCGTCACCGTCGAAGACGGAGTCGGAGTAGAAGATATCCAGGGGCGTGTAGGTCTGGCCGATGAGCAGCTGGCTGCCGTTGCCGAAGGTGTAGGTACCGAAGAGCTTACGCTTGCCGAAGCTGTCGCTCATTTCGAAGCCACCACCGATCTGGTCGTTGACCTTGACGTTGGCGCCGATACGGCTGTTGCCTTGCTGCTCCCACTGCAATTCGGCAGTCTCGAAGGGTTGGGTAATGCCTGGATCATCGTCCACCCAGAAGGTGGCGAAACGGGCGCTGCCGAAAAAGTTCCAGTCGGCGGCCATGGCCGGTGCGGCCAGGCAGAGAACGGCAAAAATAATCAACAGTTTTTTCATCTTGGTCTTCTCCTTAACGGGTTTCATCTAGCGTTTACTGCAACCTAATAATTGTCATCTGTGTAACGGTGGAACAGGTGTTGCCAATGGCTCCCCAATCACCCCCTTTCACGTGCTGTTTGATCTTGACAGGTCAGGTTTTCAGCGAAGACAAACCAACACCTGAACCGTCAAGATGGTCCGTGTCACTGGCAAAGCAGGTTTCACAAGCGCGCGTGCCGGACAAAACCATTTGAATTTAATCAAAATATGTACGTTCCGGTACTTATACACCTAATAATTTACGCAATTTCTACCAGCGGCCCCGACCCATGTCAAGGCTTTTTCAGCCATTCAAGCGGTTTTCATGCACGCACGAAACGGCCACAAAGGGCCAATACGCAGGCAGCAACACCATATCATGGGTAATCAGTCAACGCGGGCCTAAGATCTGGTGGTTTTCTATAATTAAGGTATAACTACTAATAAAATAAATATTTCTATGCTTAATTATATATAATTAAGCCAACGGCCCATTTTTATAGGCTCAGGGACCGCCTGGCGTGCGTTGGGGCCATGGGATTGGGTGGTATGAAAAAAGCAAATCACAATGATCAAATAACAAATAAATCCGAATAACTAAATTCCAAACGGCCCACCTCCCTTTTGCATTGGCCCCTGTTTGAAATTTGGATATAGTTATTTGAAATTTATTTGAATTTTGAAAATTGTATAATGGAATTTATTTGAACGGTTGGTGCTTGGATCTTGGATTTTTTTTGTATGTTGGTGTTTGGATTTTGAAGATTAGCTGTATGTTGGTGCTTGAAATTTGGCGTTTATCCATAATTGGCCCTGACCATTTTTTGGTTGTGTTTAGATCGACAACGGCATTTTTGGTCAAAAGCCCAGAATGGTGCAGTTTTAAAGTTGAAGTTGCAATTTACACGCTTTTTCGCTAAAGCAATCTGTATGTCACTGGTCAACCGAACGGTCGCAACTGTGGTGAAGCGTTTGGCGGGCAAGTACCCAGTGGTTACCATCACCGGGCCCCGACAAAGCGGGAAAACCACACTTTGCCGCATGGTATTTGGCAATAAGCCCTATGCCAATTTGGAAGCCCCGGATATCAGGCAGTTCGCCATAGACGATCCACGGGGATTTCTGGCCCAGTATCCAGATGGAGCGGTTTTGGATGAAATCCAGAGAACGCCAGATCTTGCCTCATATCTTCAGCCATTGGTTGACGAAGACCGTCGCAATGGCTTGTATATTCTGACCGGTAGCCAGCAATTTGAGGTTAGCAACACCATTAATCAGTCCCTTGCGGGCCGTACTTCCATGGTAAAACTGTTACCATTCTCGATTGCCGAAATTAAAGATTCTTACTCACTGCCGGATATCGACAGACTACTTTACCACGGCTTTTATCCCCGACTGTGGGACCAGCAACTCAATCCCACCCAGGCCATGGGCGACTATTTTCAAACCTATGTCGAACGGGACCTGAGACTGCTTGTGGCCATCAAGGACCTGAATCGATTTCAACGATTCATCCAGCTATGTGCCGGACGCATCGGTCAACTGCTGAATGTGAGCAGCCTCGCCAACGATACCGGAATTTCCCATACAACGGCCGGAGCCTGGTTATCCCTGCTCGAAGCAAGCTATGTCATTTTTCGCTTGCAGCCTTACCATCGCAATATTTCAAAACGGCTGGTCAAATCGTCTAAGCTCTATTTTTACGATGTAGGTCTGGCAGCATTCTTACTCGGGATTGAGAATCAAAAGCAGCTGGCCAGGGACCCTTTACGTGGCAACTTGTTTGAGAATCTAATCATTGCAGAGGCACTCAAATACCGTTTCAATCAAGGCAAGCTGAGCAACCTTTACTTTTATCGCGACAGCAAGGGAAATGAGGTTGATCTGTTGTTTGTGAACGGAACCGATTTTTTTCCCGTTGAAATCAAATCCGGTATGACCATCACCAGGGATTACTTTAAGGGACTTAAACATTTCGATAGGTACTTTGGGCAACAGACGCCCCGGGGCGGCGGCCTGGTCTACGGTGGGCCATCGGCCCAGAAGAGAAGCAATGTCGTCATCTTTCCAGTTCACGAATTACAGGATCTTTGGGAAATAACGGATTAATTGACAATTAAGGCTCAATGTCCAATACCCAAATATCAAATAGATCCCAATCTCCAAATTCCAATAAGCCCGCCTCCCTTTTGCATTGCCCCCTGTTTTAACTTCGGACATAGTTATTTGAAACTTATTTGAATTTTGAAAATTGTATAATGGAATTTATTTGAACGGTTGGTGCTTGGGATTTGTAATTTATTTGGAAGTTGGTGCTCGGATCGTGGCGCTTATTTGTGTTTTGAAGCGTGGGATTTGGAATTTCTCACCCGATCCGGCTGGTGGAAAAAGTGCCTGAATTTTGAATAGGGATAGGAATAGCCGATGGCTGCGGTGACAAACGCCTGGCGGTCACCGGCAATCAGCGGATATTGATGACTGGCACCCATGTGGGTGTCCGCGTAGGTGTAGGCACTGGGGGTCGGTTTCAGTTGAGCGTCATTAAAAAAGTAGTCTTGCCAGTTATGGTTATAGGCCACCGATTTGCCCTTGTTCGGATCGTACGCCGGGCTGAGCACGATCTCCTGTTGAAAGCGCATCAGATCGGCCAACCCATCGTCAAATGCAATTGATTTGGCCGACAGAAAAGCGGCCACCGTCTGATAGAACGCATCTTGATTGTCGAGCAAGCTGAGCCACAGCCAGGTCCACAGGGGCCAGCCCTTGCGGGTCGGGTGATAGCGTCGCAGCAGGCGCAGCATATCCGGTTGGGTGAGGATGCGGTTGACCTGGGGCATCTGCGGGTCGTCGTGATAATCGTCAATCAGTTGTCTCAGCCGCACAAATTCCTGCCCGGCGCCCTGCGGATCGGCAAGCAGGTGCTGGAGCAGGCCGTCGTAAAAATCCCGGTAGGACAGGTGGCTCTCTCGATGCAGATAGATGGCCAAAAACCGGGTCCAGGCACCGTTGTGCAACGCCTGAATCATCTCGGCGAACAGCAGACAATAGGCCCAATCTGAATAGGGCATGCTGGCCGTGCCGAAAACCAGCTCCACCATCTCCCTTTCAAAACCGGAGTCGGTCAGACGAATGGGCTTGAAGCGGGTTTGCAGGCCGTAGCGCTCGCGCATTTCGGGCTGGCTCAACGGG